>NZ_JBQFYL010000008.1:0-151564 GCF_056541465.1 Ruegeria sp. AH12
GCTGGAAATGCCCAGCTTCGCACCAATTTCCTGAATCGGCTTCTTCCTCGCCTCGCGGGCAATCTCAATGTCGGATTTGTAACTCATTGGGCAGGGTCCCTGATTGAATGCCGTGTAAATACGGCGCGGCGCGCCGATGCTGAGCAACACATACCGTTGTGTACAATTCCAATGGCTATGGATTCCGACATATTCATGCCGCGAAACGGCGTTAGGTCGATTCCGTCGTTTCTAATCGGAAACCCAGGCCACCTATGGCGCCCAAATCGGTTGATCGGGAACAAACAGTTTCATCCTGCCGCCAACACGTAATTCACCGGGCCGCTCGACCCATGCAGTCACACCGCGACGCCCTTTCGCAGCGGGCTTGAACCCTGCCCCGTGGCCGGCGTGCTCCGCCTCAATCTCACGTCCCGGCAAGATGCAGGGCGCGTTCTCCATATCGACTGTGAGCGTTACATCACCGTCGCCCTTTAATCGCGATGAAGGTGGAATATGCGAAAAGTCAGGGATTCCCTTTAGAACAATCGAAGCGCCCAGATAAGACGGATCCAACTGATCAAGCCTCATCTCGGCGGCGATCTTGTCCAGTTCTTCAACAGACAAAATCGACAGCTGACGCACATTTCGGATTTCAGTTCCCTTTGGGTAAAGGTTCCCAACCCGAACACAGGACGCGCGATTGAGCCCTTCATGGCGCTCACCCTGAACACCCCCAAATCCAAGTTGCAAAGCGTCGACCGCGTGTGCACGCAAGGATGCCCCTGCTGGGACATGACCTAACCAGAGCACCTCGGCTGAATACTCTGTTTCGCGCAAAAACGGCATGGGCTATCCTTCTCTATCGTGCCTCGCGCGCATAATGCGCATGCATGCAGCGATGAAAAGAAAAAACCCGGAGACGGGCTCCGGGTTTTCTGAATTATGCGGTTGGTTCAGGCTCCATACCACCTTCGGGTGGAGATTTCTTAGCTTTGGTCTTAGGTATGGCGGTAACGCTCGGCGCGCTGCCCTCATCCGGCTTGTCGCCCTCATCGTCGCCTTCGCTGGGCGGCTCGCCATTCATGACGCGCTTGATCTCATCCCCTGTTAGGGTTTCGTATTCCAGCAGACCCTGGGCCAGACGCTCCCACGCCTCGTTCTTGTCGGTCAGGATTTTGTAGGCGTGCTCATATCCCTGCTGGATCAGGCGCTTTACCTCTTCCTCAATCAGCTCTTTGGTATGCGCCGAGACCGAGAACCCGGCTGTATTGCCCGAGTACCCCTCATGCGCTTCTGCATAGTCGATGTTGCCGACTTTGTCCGACATACCCCAACGCATCACCATCGCGCGTGCTAGCTGGCTGGCCTGCATGATGTCACCGGCTGGGCCGTTCGAGACGTGGTCTTCACCATATTTGATGACTTCAGCGGCTTTACCGGCCATGGTCATCGCCAGCTTTTGTTCGCATTCATCCCGGTGATAGTTCAGACGGTCCATTTCGGGCAGCGACACAACCATACCCAGCGCGCCACCACGTGGAATGATCGTTGCCTTGTAAACCGGATCGCACAGCGGCAATTCCAAGCCAACTACGGCGTGACCGGCCTCGTGATACGCGGTCTTTTCCTTCTGGTCCTGGGTCAGCACCATCGAGCGGCGCTCGGCCCCCATCATCACCTTGTCTTTGGCGTTCTCGAAATCCTCCATCGTGACAAAGCGACGACCCACACGGGCGGCCATCAGCGCGGCTTCGTTCACGAGGTTCGCCAAATCGGCACCCGAGAAGCCCGGAGTACCCCGCGCGATAATGCGCAGATCGACGTCGGGGCCCAAAGGTGTCTTGCGCGCATGCACGCCAAGAATCTTCTCACGGCCTTTGATATCGGGGTTCCCAACAGTAACGTTCCGGTCGAAACGGCCCGGACGCAGCAGAGCCGGGTCCAACACATCCTTGCGGTTAGTCGCGGCCAGAATGATCACGCCTTCATTGGCTTCGAACCCGTCCATCTCGACCAACAACTGGTTAAGGGTCTGTTCGCGTTCATCGTTACCACCGCCATAACCCGCACCACGATGGCGGCCAACGGCGTCGATCTCGTCGATGAACACAATACAGGGCGCATTCTTCTTGGCCTGTTCGAACATGTCACGGACACGAGATGCACCGACACCCACGAACATTTCAACAAAGTCAGAGCCCGAGATGGTGAAGAACGGCACACCCGCCTCTCCCGCAATCGCACGGGCCAGCAGCGTCTTACCAGTACCCGGAGGGCCAACCAGCAGCGCGCCTTTAGGGATCTTACCGCCGAGGCGTGAGAATTTCTGCGGGTTGCGCAGGAATTCCACGATCTCTTCCAACTCTTCCTTGGCCTCATCAATGCCTGCAACGTCATCAAACGTCACGCGGCCATGTTTCTCGGTAAGCATCTTGGCCTTGGACTTACCAAAGCCCATGGCACCACCTTTGCCACCGCCTTGCATCCGGTTCATGAAATAGACCCAGACACCGATCAGCAGCAGGAAGGGCAGCAGAGTGATCAGGAACGATTGAAAGCCCGATTGCTGTTGTTTCTCAGCGCGCACCGGGATGTTCTCGTCGATCAGCAGCTTTGTGACCTCGGCATCGCCGGGTTTGATCGTCACGTAGGTTCCGCCGGTTTCGGTGGTGTAGCGGATCTGCTCACCATCCAGCGTCACGTTCTTGACTTCACCGTTTTGCACGGCGCTGACAAAGTCGGAATAGGTGCGTTCATTGCTCTGAAGTGTTCCGCCCGGTCCACTGAACAAATTGAACAGTGCAAGGATCAGCAAGAACAGAACGACCCAGAAGGCGATATTGCGAGCGTTGCCCAAGGAAATTCTCCCAAAAGATTTCGGCAAACGGGTATTTGCCGAGTTGCTTCTTAAAATAGAGAGGATTGGCGCAGGTTCAATGCGATAAAAACGACGCGTAAAACTCGGGCCATTCCGGTGCCAGTTCTGCGGTCCAGCCATTGGGAAAGCCTGCCAAAGGCGCCGCCTGCAATTCATCACCGTGCCAGATCGCTGGTGAGGATTGTAATGCAAGGCGCGGACGCCCCGCTGCACGCCAATCGGGAACCGAGGCAAGCCCGGCCTCACCCAGCGCACGGATTTCAAATCCGTTAGTCCCCGGCCCGGACAGAACCCAGCGCCCATCCCAGCGCACGGCGGGGCGCGCTTTCAGGTTGGCAACGGCCTGAAACTCTCTACAAATCCAAGTGTTCGCGGCTTGTGGCACCAGCAGACACCCGCTGAGCGATCCCGCTTCCCCATTGTCCAGCGCTTCTATGGCTTGGTCCACAGCAGACTGACGCGGGGGATATCCTGGCCCTGAAATCCAGCCGAGGATACCGACAAGTAGTCGACGTTTGATCTCGGCTGGCAAGGTTTGGAACGCGGCCCGATCCACACAAACATCCCCGTCGATTACACCCGTGACCTTCCGGGCGGATTCCTGCGTAAACAGGTCCAGCGCCTCACGCGCTTGGGAAAGGTTGCTGGCGACACGCGACAAGGTTTCGGGCGTGATCCCCAGCGGAGACAGCTCAGCAAGCGCCTTTCGGGCTTTGATCCGGTCAAATCTTTTGTCCTGATTCGATGGATCCTCGATCCAGTTCAGCCCCTTATCCGATAGATAGTCACGCAAGCTATGGCGGGTGGTCCCAAGCATCGGGCGCAGAATGGTGACACCCTCCCGGACATGCGAATTTGGCATGGCTGCAAGGCCTGTCGCCCCTGCGGAGCGGGCCAGCCGCATCAGCACGGTTTCTGCCTGATCATCCGCAGTATGACCCAACGCAATCGCAGGGATACTATTGGCATGCGCCCATTGGGCCAGCAATGCATACCGCGCCTGCCGCGCTTGATCCTGCAGATTGCCTGAGCCGTCCCAGCCTTGCCACTTCAGGATATCGTGTTTTAGCCCCAAATCAGCCGCCTGCCGCGCTACAATTTGGGCCTCTTCGGCCGCTTCTGGTCGCAAGCCATGGTCAACCGTGGCTGCATATAGCGCAGTCCCTTCATCCGCGGCGATTTCAGCGAGAAGGTGCATCAATGCCACCGAGTCACCACCACCCGAAACAGCAACACCCAGACGTTGCGGCAGCCGTTCAGGCAGCCGGGCGCGAATATCGGATGTCAGGCTGTTCGGGGTCCGGCTCAAGAACACCCCAGTGACGCCATTTCCTGTGTGGCATTTGACGCGGGACCAGAGGCTGGGAACCGAACGCCAACTTCACTGAGCGTGATGCAGGCCTGATCGGTTTGACCCAGACGGCCCAGCGCCGCGCCGAGTTCATACAAAGCCTCGGGCGCAACTGCCCCTTCGGAATCGCCGGTGAAGCTGGCAAGAAAGGCGCGTGCCGCTTCGCGCGTGTCACCCAAACCTTCCAGCGCTTGCCCACGTTTCAAATGCGCCTCGGGCGCCAAAGGGCTGCCGGGATAGGACGTGTCGAACTGCGCAAACTTGGTCGCGGCGGTCTGGAAATCACCATCGGCCAACGCCTGCGACGCATCGTTGAAATCCGCCTGCTCGCCAACGGCCAGTTCCGCCTGCTCGGTCACACTAGGTGTGGCCGGTGCTATGACCGCAGTGCCCGAACCGGTGTCTTCGCCACCCAGTGTACTAGTTGGTTCGCCAGAGATTTCACAATTGGTCTCCAACTCACAAAGGCGGAATTCAAGATCCCCAATCCGGTTGGTTCCATCGGTCACAATGTTTTGCACCCGCTGGTTCAATTGCTCGGTCTGACGCGTCAGGCGTTGTAGCTCGGCCTCAATCGCGTCGACGCGTTCAAGGACAGAACTGCCGGAAAGGTTCGGCGCCGGAGAGCCGGTGGTGGAAAACTCGCGCTTCAAGCGCTGAATTTCCACGTGCAGCACCGTCAACTCCTGCCGGATATCCGCCAGCGTCTGCTGATCCTGCGCTTGCGCCACGCCCGCTGTTGCGACAACTGCGGCTAAAACCCATCCTGCAAGTCTCATCGTCTTACCCCAAGGTCGAACCAGTCAGCACTGTTACCGCGCGGCGGTTCTTGGAATAGCATTCCTCGGTGCTGCAAATTTCAATCGGGCGCTCTTTGCCATAGCTGACAGTGGTCAATCGGTTGCCAGCCACCCCGCGCGAAATCAGGAACTCACGCGCGGCATTGGCGCGGCGTGCGCCCAACGCGAGGTTATATTCGCGCGTGCCCTGCTCATCAGCATGTCCTTCGATCGTGGCCACATAGTCAGGGTTCGCCATCAACCACTCGGCCTGCCCTTGTAGAACCGTCTGAGCTTGCGGCGATAGAGTCGACTGATCCACTGCAAACAAGACGCGATCCCCGACCGTTTGCTGGAAATACGCAGGCGAGCGCGGGTCACTGGGTGACCCCGCAACAATCGAACCGCTGCCACCAGGACCGCCACCGCCCAGAGCCGAAGGATCATTGTTTGCGCAAGCTGCAACCACGCTCAGCGCGCCCAGCGCCAGGATTTTGCCCAATATGTTCATCTCAAGTGCCTCGTTGTTTTGTTCGTTGCCGCCTGTCTACCACAGAGGCAGTTTCTTGTGAACGTTCCCGCACATCTGCAGCAATCAATTCTGTAACGGACCCCATGACGGGTCGCTGCCACCGTCAGGTGTTCGTACTGGCCGTAGGTTCCGCCCCGAGATATCCACTGAGTAGAGCGTCGCCCGACCGCTTGCGCCCTGTGTCTCACGGGTGAACATGATGACCCGCCCGTTCGGGGACCATGTTGGCCCCTCATCCAAGAAGGACGATGTCAACAGGCGTTCTTCGTCCCCGTTGGTGCGCATCACGCCGATATGAAACCGGCCTTTGTTTTGCTTGGTGAACGCGATCAAATCTCCGCGCGGCGACCAGACCGGCGTGCCATAGCGGCCCTGACCAAAGCTGATCCGCGTTGCCTCGCCCCCATTTGCGGGCATGACATACAGCTGTGGTGTACCCGAACGGTCGCTTTCAAACACAATCTGGCTGCCGTCGGGCGAATAGCTGGGCGCTGTTTCAATCGCTGGCGTATTGGTAAGCCGCGTACTTTGTCCCGAGGCCAGATCCATCTTCCAAAGGTCGGTGTTACCGCCCTGGATCAGCGAATAGACAATTGACCTTCCATCCGGTGAGAAGCGGGGCGAGAAACTCATGGTGCCACCCTGCGTATTCAACTCCTGTCGCCGCACGCTGCCGACATCCAGCAAATAGATACGCGGGCTGCCCGTTTCATAGCTGGTGTATAGCAACCGATCCCCGGTAGGCGAAAAGCGCGGGGCTAGAACGATCGCGGAACTGTCGGTCAGGTACTGAACACTTGCTCCGTCATAATCCATTATCGCCAAACGTTTAAGGCGTTGATTCTTTGGGCCGCTTTCCGAGACAAACGCCACGCGGCTGTCAAAATAGCCCCCTTCACCCGTAATCCTGCTATAGACCTGATCGGCAACCTTATGTGCCATGCGCCGCCACCCATCTGTGGTTCCGGCAAGCTGCAGCCCGTTGCCCAGTTCTTGACCTGAGAACACATCCCAGACCCGGAACCGCACCGTCAGCCGCTTGCCCGAGACATTGACCGCCCCGGTTATCAGTGCCTGCGCATTGATCGCTTTCCAATCGGCAAACTGCACCGGTGCATCAAAGCTGCTGACGCGGCTAATGAATGCGTCCGAGGAGATTTCGCGGAAAAGCCCCGTTCCAGTCAGGTCTGCCGCGACAACGCGGGAAAGATCGGCTGCATATTGCGTCGCGGTTGGTCCATCGGGCACAAAATTTGGAACCGCAAAGGGCATCGGCTCGATGATCCCTTCATCGATTTCCAGGCGCAGCGGGCCGCTCTGGGCGTAAACCGGGGCCGACATCAGGGTCAGACCAAGGACGAGGCTGGTCAGAAGTTTCATCATTTGATCCGCATCCTCTCGGGATTGAATGTAATCTCAATATCCTGCCACTGATCGTATTTGTCAGCAGGCAGATCGTATCCACGCGCACCACAGCGCAAAATTGCTCGTCTTGCGGCCTGATAAGCCTGATTTTCAGCTCCCGCCGACCCGCCAGAGCTGTCCAGCAAGCGAACGCTACCCCCTACGACCGTTCCATCACGATTGAGTGAAAACCCGACCACAACAACAACGTTCAGTGCATCGGTCGATAAAGAGCCGACATTCCAGCATTGCGACACCGCAACACGCATCGCATCTTTCTCACCGCTCGTCAGCGGCGGGCCAGACGGTGCCGCGGGTTCGGACAAAGCCTCGGCAAGGGCATCGTTGATTGCATCATCATTGTTCTGCGCTGGCACCTCAGGGGTCGGTTCCGGGGCTTCCGCCACTTCTGGTTCCGGAGCAGGCGCAGGGCGATTTGGGCGCACACGCGGACGCGGCGACGTCAGCGGCGCTTGCTCATCGCTCTCTTCGGCCTCTGTGACGATCTCAGGTGCGGCCTCTTCAGGAGCGGTTTGATCCTGTTGTTCCTGCTGAGTTTCGGCACCTTCGTCCAATGAGACGGGGGGTGTTTCCACCTCATCCGGCTTCGCCTCGGGCGGTGGTGGCGCGACGGGTTCGGGTGCGATCCGCTCAGACGGGCTGGGCTGCGCCTCGGGGCCCGGAGGCGCAACCAAAGCGGTCGTTTCTGGTTCCGTCAGTGTCGGGGGTTCTTCGGGCAGCTCCGGTTCGGGCGGAACTTCAACCGTTTCTGGTTGAACCTCGGGCTCGGGCTCAGATGGCGTTACGGGCTCAGGGCGCGGTTGTTCTTCCGGTGTCACCTCGGGCGCGTTGGCTTCGGTCTCGGGCTCTGGCGGCTGTTCCAATGTACCGGGTGAGGTCGGCACTTCGGGCGCATTTGTCTGCGCGGTCATCGCTACAAAATCCTCAGCCGAAATCACAGACACATCCTGCACAGCCATCGGCAACGGTTCGGACCGGAAGGTGCCGCCGAACAGCGCCCAGCTGATTAGCCCGACATGCGCAATCGCCGAGATTTTGGTGCCGGTATCCACCGCGCGACCCCACCTTTACCCATCGTCCAGCGTCGGCCCGCCGGTATCCGTCACAAGACCCACATTCGAAAACCCGCCCGCATTCAACGCGCCCATCACCTGCATCACTTGCGCATAGGGGATTGCTCCGTCAGCGCGCAGAAAGACCCGATCGCTGCTGCGCTCGGCTGCGATGGCACGTAGCCTTCCGATCAATTCCTCGCGCTGAATATCGGTGGTCTGAATTTGAATACGACCGTCGGCGGTCAATGTGACGGTCAGCGGTTCTTCACTGTCGCCGGGCAAAGCACTTGCGGCGGTCTTCGGCAGATCAACCGGCACCCCAACGGTCAGCAGAGGCGCTGCCACCATGAAGATGATCAACAGCACCAGCATGACATCGACAAAAGGCGTCACGTTGATCTCGGCCATCGGTTGCGCGCGGCCACGCCGCCGCCCACGCCTGCGCCCATTGCTGCCAGAGTTCTGCTGAATCGCCGCGCCCATCGCTCAGCCGTCCAACTGACGCGACAGGATAGTGGCGAATTCATCTGCAAAGGCCTCGTAACCGCCAACGATCCGATCGCTATCGGCACTGAGCTTGTTGTAGAAAATCACCGCCGGGATCGCGGCCAACAGGCCCAGACCGGTCGCCAGCAGAGCCTCGGCAATCCCGGGCGCCACAACCGCCAGGTTGGTGTTCTGCTGCTCGGCAATCTCGATAAAGGCGTTCATGATGCCCCAGACCGTACCGAATAGACCTATGAACGGCGCAGTCGAGCCTACGGTCGCGAGGATCGGAAGACCTTTCTGCAGTGTCTCCGCTTCTTTCGCGATGGCCACATCCATCGATCGGTCAATCCGGGCCGTTGCCCCGGCAATCAGTCCCCCATCCGTGCGATGCGACCTGCGCCATTCGATCATTCCGGCGGCGAATATCTTCTCGGAACTGCCATCGGGCTGCGAGCCGATCTGCTCGAACAGCTCATCCAGCGGGTTGCCGGACCAGAAATGTTCATCAAACACCTGCGCCTCGCGCCGAGCCGCGCGATAGTTGATGAGTTTCTGGATGATAATGCCCCAGGACCAGATCGATGCCGCGATCAGCATCAGCATCACCAGTTTGACGATAAAGGTCGCGCGGGCATACAGCCCCCACATGGAGAAATCGATCTCCTGCGCCAGCGCCAGCGTTTCAGCTTCCATGAACCTGCTCTTTGTTTTTGCCTGAACGGCCGTTGATTTGGCCTTGTTTTGACAAACGCTAACGCAGTTGGGGCTGAAAAGCCAACAGAACCACCCTTGGTCCAAAAATTGTTACATCAATGCGCGAATCTCTGCCGGAAGGCGCACGGGCTTGCCCTGTGCATTCATGCACACCGCGGTTACCTCGGCCCGGAAGATCTCGGTCTCACCCCGTTTCACCAGCTGCGACATGGTCAGCCGCACACCAGAGAGCGAAACCATCTCAGTCTCCACAACCAGTTCATCCTCGAAACGCGCTGCGGCCAGATAGTCCGCCTCGACGCGCCGCACGACCCAGACGATGCCCTGTTCACGCATCGCATTCTGGTCATTGCCCAGTTTGCGCACCCAATCGGAGCGGGCGCGCTCGATATATCGCAGATAATTTGCGTGATAGACGACACCGCCCATATCGGTGTCTTCATAGTACACGCGAACCGGGTAGGTGTGTTTCATTGCAATGTCTCCAACCGGGCAAACAGACGTAAAGCGTGCGAGGCATCCTGCGCCGCCCCCGGCAAAACCAGGTCATAGGCGGCGCGGATCAGTGCAGCAATTTCTGGCCGCAGGATCGTGGCACCTGCTGTAACTGCCAGTGGAGATTGCGCCCGAAACGCGGTATCCGACCACAAAAGGATCGTCTGCACCACCTGACTAAGCGCAAGGGTTTCTGCCGGCACCTTGGACAATTCCTTATCCATGCGCAGGAAAACAAACGCGGCGCGAATCGCGCCATCCTCTTCGAACCGGAACATCCGGTATTGATTGGCCTCAGCGGCCAACAACCGTTCGACCAATGGCCCGAGGTCAGGGATCAGACGATCCAGATCCGGCACCTCAAGCAGTTCCTGCCAATCTCGAAAAAAGAACACCATGCAATTGGCACCGAGCTCGGGGTCGGTCTCGGCCATCTTGTGACCGGCCAACGTCACAACCGCCTCAAACGCACCTTTCACGGTTGCAAGCGTTTCATCCTCGACCCCAAACACGATGGGCACGATGGGTCGCCCCCAACGCGCAAACAAAAACTCACCGCTTTCGCGGGTAAACAGCGCTTCGATCTCGTCCGGAGTCACGCCCAGCCCTTTGTCTTTTTGAAAATACTCTCACTGAGAGGCATAAAATCTTAAGTGCGCCGCTTCAACCAAACAGATCGTTCTGGCTGCGTGGCGGGGCTATTCCCAGATGTGTCCACGCTTTTTGTGCCAACATCCGCCCACGCGGGGTGCGTTGGATTAAACCTTGCTGCAAAAGATAGGGCTCGATCACCTCTTCCAGCGAATCCCGGCTCTCTGACAGCGCAGCCGAGAGCGTTTCGATACCAACCGGGCCGCCCGCATAATTCTCAGCAATCAGCTTCAGATAGCGTCGATCTGCCCCGTCCAGCCCCAAATTATCGACGCCCAACCGCGTCAATGCTCCATCGGCCAGTTCACGTGTGATCCGGCCATCGCCTTCGACGATGGCGAAATCTACCACCCGGCGCAGCAACCGCCCGGCGATCCGGGGTGTTCCGCGTGACCGGCGCGCAATCTCGCGCGCGCCGTCCTCATCCGCCGGAGCGCCCAGTTTGCGGGCATTGCGGGTGACGATCTCGTGCAACTCATCGACCGTGTAGAACTGCAAACGTGTTGGAATACCAAAACGATCGCGTAGCGGCGTTGTCAGCAAACCCATCCGCGTGGTCGCCCCGACAAGCGTAAACGGCTGCAACTCGATCCGAACCGTCCGCGCAGCGGGGCCTTCGCCGATGACCAGATCTAGCTCAAAATCTTCCATCGCGGGATAGAGCACCTCTTCAACCGCCGGGTTCAGACGGTGTATTTCGTCGATGAACAGCACATCGCGCGATTCCAGATTGGTCAGGATCGCGGCCAGATCGCCTGCCTTGGCCAGAACCGGGCCGGATGTCATGCGGAAGTTCACGCCCAACTCACGCGCCATGATCTGGGCCAGCGTAGTTTTACCCAATCCCGGAGGGCCATGGAACAGCGTATGATCCATCGCCTCGCCCCGCTGTTTTGCGGATTGGATGAAGATGCGCAGGTTAGCACGTGCCTCGGCCTGACCGATGAATTCATCTAGACCCTGAGGTCGCAAGGCGCGGTCATTATCCTCGGGCAGAGGATCAGGGCGCAGGGTGGGATCAGCGTCTACCATTCACTCAACCCTTTGGTGCCAGCAATTTCAGCGCAGCTCGGATCAGTTCAGCCTCATCCGCCTCTGGCAGGTTGGCCGCCGCTTCGGCCACGGCAGAGGCCGCCTCGGAAGGTCCGTAACCCAGATTGGATAAGGCAGACAACGCGCCCGCCGATGCCGCTGCTGATCCAGAGGCCGGTTTCGCGACGCGTTTCGGCGCGGGGGCTGGTTCCGTTAACTCAACCACCTCAAGCGCGGGGCCATCCATCGCCTCGGTTACCGTTCCACCCATGGCCATGACGCCGGGCGCCTTGTCCTTGAGGTCCAATACAATACGCTGCGCGGTCTTGGGCCCGACGCCTTTGGCTGCTTTCACTGCTGCCCAATCGCCCAGTGCAATCGCACGGCTGACGCCGTCGGGGCCAAGCGCCGACAGAATAGCCAAGGATACCTTCGCCCCAACGCCCTGAACCGAGCAGAGCAACCGGTGCCACTCCTTCTCGACCAGAGACAGGAACCCATACAGCTGCATCAGGTCTTCGCGCACGACCATGTCGGTGTAGATCGAGACCGCATCACCCACCCCAGGTAGGGCTGCCATGGTTCGGTCCGAGCAATAGACGATGTAGCCGACCCCACGCACATCAATCAGGACATGATCCGCTGCGCGATAGTCCAGACGCCCTGTCAGCTTGCCGATCATGCACCCACCTCTTTCAAACGCGATTGCTGGGTTTTACCGTAATACGCATGACAAATTGCAATCGCCAGCGCATCCGCCGCATCCGCGCCTTTTGGTGAACAGCCGGGCAGTTGCAGTTTGACCATGTGCAGGACCTGCTCTTTCTCAGCATGCCCGACACCAACCACGGTCTTCTTGACCCGGTTGGGCGCGTATTCCCCCACCGGCAAACCCGCCTGAGCCAAAGTCAACAGCGCCACACCCCGCGCCTGACCCAGCTTAAGTGTCCCTGCCCCGTCCTTGTTCACAAACGTCTGTTCGATTGCAGCCTGATCCGGCTGATGCTCGGCAATCACTTCTACAATCTGGTTATGCAACGACAGCAGCCGCTCACCCAAATCGTCGCCATCTGATTTGCACAACCCGTTCGCAACATGGCTCAGGCGGCTGCCATGCGATTCGATGACGCCCCATCCCAAGGTTCTCAACCCCGGATCAATGCCCAAAATTCGCATGTTATGCCTCGGCCTGCTCGGGTTATGTGATCTTTTTTCAACGCCTAGCACGAAGCGTGAACATTTTCCAAGCGAATTGGTCTATGGACAAAAACCGACAGCTTTGTCCTGCCAACGACGCCACGCGTCGATTGCGACTTCGAATAGTCTGTTTTCGACCAATTTGTGAACGCGAATTAACCAATAATTTAAGCGAATTACGGCTTAAACATGTTGAAGATGAGGCTTGCAGTTATTGCATAGGAAATATGCAAAAAATGATCTTGTGCGGGCGATTTGGCAGCACTAAATGCCCGGCAGATCGCAAGATCGAAATGAAACACAAACCAGAAGGAAACAGGATATGGCTGCACTGGACACCACCCGCATCGCCACCACTGGCTCGTTCGGCCTCGTTGGCCGTATCGGCGCGCTTTTTGTATCGGCATTCAATGTCGTTGCTGAATGGAACGACGCCCGCGCAACACGCAAAGCGCTGACTGGCCTGACGGACCGCGAGCTGGAAGATATCGGCCTGTGCCGTGGCGACATCGACATGATCGCCGAAGGCCGCCGGTAATATCGGCGACCGCATAACCGCCCCTTCTCCTCCCTATGGGGCAAAAAGAAAACACCGCGTGCTGATCAGCGCGCGGTGTTTTTCTATTCTGGACGTCTAAAACCGAACTGTATCAGTAGAGAACCTTGTTCAACTGAATCGCCAGCGCTTCGGACAAGGGATCGATCTGCATGACCCATGCACCAGCCTGTTCAACCGATGTGCCCTGATTCAGGCTATCGATCCGAAACTGATAGCCCGTCGGCCCTAGGCTGGATAGCAAGAATGCTTTGAACCCGAAAAAGCCAAGCAAGCAAAATATTAACACTTTGGCCGGAACAGCTGATCGAACCCGCTGTGGTTTCATAACCACCAAGCCATCCTTGCGCATCGTCGCGCGATAGCCTCGGCTCATCTTGTGATGCTTTTTGTTCAGGCGATGTACGCGCTGATTGAATTCCAGTTGTTTTGTCGTCATGGCAGCCTCCACAAAACCGCCCCCCATCGAGTTGATCAAAAAACGGTAAGTAGAGAATGCGACAAAACCGTGGCAAAAATCCACAAAACTCCTGTAAATGGTCTAAATTGAGCCTTGTTTGCTTAAGATTAGCGTCGTCCATTCACCAATCTCACTTCTGTCAGCCAGATTAAATCCATTCTGAGAATAAACAGACACGACATCATCAGCCTGTTCGTTGAGGATTCCCGACAAAATTGCGTACCCCCCCGTACAGAGATTCGCGGCAATTTCCGGTGATAAGGCCACCAGCGGGCCCTTGAGGATATTTGCAAATATCAGGTCATAAGGCGCGGCAGATATAAGCTCAGGATGGTCGAACCCCGCCGCCTCGACACAGCGAACGGCTCCGGCCATTCCATTGGCCTTCAGGTTGGCCTCGGCCACATCAACCGCCACCTGATCGATGTCGCTGGCCAGAATCTCGCCATCCCAAACACGTGCTGCGGCCATAGCCAGAACGGCGGTGCCACATCCGATATCGGCAACCTTTGTAGCGCTGAAGCCGTCATCCAGCAAACGATCCAGCGCCTTCAAACAGCCAAGCGTGGTGCCGTGATGACCTGTGCCAAACGCCATCGCGGCCTCGATCAGTAACGGAATCCGGTCCTCGGGCAGCTTGTCCGCATCGTGGCTGCCATAGACAAAGAAGCGGCCCGCTTCGACCGGGGCCAATTCACGCCGCACATGAGCGACCCAATCGGTTTCAGGCAGTTCCGAAACGACAAAGGGTTTGGCCTCAAACGCAGCGGCCAAAACCGCAAGGGCCGTCTCATCTGGTGCTTCAGTGAAATACCCCCCAACTTCCCAAAGGCCCGAGCCGTCTTCGACCTCGAACACACCAACACCGGTTGGTTCTGGGTCCAAACGCTCCATCGCCTCGCCCAGACCTTCGGCGGCAGTTTTGCCTGTCAGCGTCGTTAACGCGGTGAATGTGGGCATGGGGACCTCCTGTCTTAGTCGGGACAGCGCCTAGGGCGTGGGCCCGCCAAGGTCAAGCATTGGCACCTATTCCGCAGGGGCCGGGGCGTATTTGGACAGGATGGTTTCGTTCCCTGGTTCAGGGTGGCGCGGGATGAGCAGCGACAGCAGCAGCGAGATCATGGCCATTGCAGCCGCCAGGCCAAAGACGGCTCCGGGCGACACGACCCAAAGCAGGCCCAGCAGCGCAGGCAGGAACACCGCCGCAATGTGGTTGATGGTGAAGGCCACTGCAGCAGTTGGAGCGATATCCGCGGGGTCCGCGATCTTCTGAAAATAGGTTTTCAGCGCCAGCGCCAAAGCAAACAGAACGTGGTCGATCACATAAAGGATAGCCGCCAGCAAAACGCCCCAGCCAAACCAATAGATGCCGCCATACGCTGCGAAAACAATCGCCAGACCGCTATATTCGAAGATCAACGTACGTCGCTCGCCAAATGTGGCCACGGCTTTGCCCAGCATCGGAGCGGCGGCCATGTTGATCACCAGATTGATCAGGTACAGGCTAGTCAGTTCGTGCACCTCGAACCCGAATTTCTCGACCATCATGAAGCCCGCAAAGACGACAAAGATCTGACGCCGGGCCCCAGCCATGAATTGCAGCGCATAATACAGCCAGTATCGTTTGCGCAGAATAAGCTTCTTTGTCTGTGGTGTCGGCGCGTCGAACTGCGGATACGCAAGTAAGCAGAACAGGGCCAACAAAGCGGTTACACCCCCGGCGGCCAAAAACACGGTATTGTAGGACAGATCGAACCGATCCCATGTCAACACGATCAGCCCATAGACCACCGCCGTTGCAGCCGACCCCATGGCCACAAGCCAGCCCAGGACCTGCGGAGCGCGGTCCTTGGGCAACCATTGCAGCTGAAGCGACTGGTTTACCGTTTCGTAGTAATGAAAGCCGATCGAGCTAAATAAAGTCACGAATAGCAACCCGCCCAGGCTGGGGAACCATGCCGTCACCGCAGTCGCCACACCCAGCATCATCAGCGAGATCATGGCCAACACTTGCTCGCGGACGAAAATGATCACCGCAATCACACCAACGGCTAAAAACCCGGGTATTTCGCGCACCGTGTGCAAGAGACCTATGTCGGCCCCATCGAAATTCGCCACCTCGATGACGAAGTTGTTCAGCAAAGCACTCCATGCGTTGAATGCAATCGGCATCATCAACGCCATCATGAACAGGAGCGTCATCGGGCGACGCCAGAATGGCAGGCTTTGCGCTTCGGCAAGGGGCATGGGTTTCAGCATGAGAGTCCCTCTACGCCCATTTATCAGGTTTGGCGAGAGGAAAGCACTGAACGCACAATGGGTCTGCACAGGTGCAGAGATCAGTAGAAACTTTGCGGGTCGATATCGACCGTCAGACGAATATCACCTTTCAGCCGCAGCGGCGCGATCCAGCGGGCGATGCCGTCTTGTATCGGAGCCCCTTTCGGGGCCTTGACCAATAGACGCACTCGGTGACGTCCGCGAATACGCGCTATAGGAGCGGGGGCCGGGCCATAGACCTGCGCCCCGATCTCGCGCAGTGGCCCATCGTTGCGGGCCATGGCATTGCCCATATCGAACACCGGTCCAACCTCGGGTCCGGACAAGACGATACCCGCCATGCGCCCATAAGGCGGCACACCTGCGGCTTGCCGCGCGGCGGCTTCGGTTTTCCAAAACCCTTCCTCATCCCCCGACAAGATCGCCCTGATCACCGGGTGTTCGGGTTGAAAGGTTTGCAACAAGGCTTGCCCCGGCTTATCCGCACGCCCTGCTCGGCCCGCCACCTGTCGCATCAATTGAAAGGTGCGCTCGGCGGCGCGTAGGTCGGCCCCATGCAGGCTAAGGTCTGCATCAATGACGCCGACCAATGTCAGCTTGGGGAAGTTATGCCCCTTGGCCACCAGTTGGGTGCCGATGATGATATCCGCCTCCCCTGCAGCAATCTCCTCGATCTTTGCCTTCAACGCGCGGGCCGAGCCGAACAGATCGGAACTCAGCATGGTGATGTTGGCGTCAGGAAAGGTGGCTTCGGCCTCCTCCGCCAGCCTCTCGATCCCCGGCCCCACCGGCGCCAGTTTGCCCTCGACCCCGCACGACGGACAAACGTCAGGCATTGGTTTCGTCTCACCACACTGATGGCACATGAGGCGTTTGAGAAAACGATGTTCCACCATCCGTGCGTCGCAATGATCGCATGCAATTTGGCTGCCGCAAGCCCGGCACAGAGTAACCGGTGCATAGCCGCGGCGATTGATGAACAGCAGGGACTGCTCACCTTTCTCAATCCGTTGTTGCACAGCCTGCCGCAAGGACGGTGAGATCCAGCTGTTGGGTTGCAGCGGTTCGGCCCGCATATCAATGGATCTCATTTCGGGCAGCATCGCCGCGCCAAAGCGGGACGTCAGATCCAACCTTTCATACTTGCCCGCCTCAGCATTTGCCCAGCTTTCCAGCGAGGGCGTCGCGCTGGCCAAAACCACACGCGCGCCACAAATGGCGGACCGCAAAACCGCCATATCGCGGGCGCTATAGTGCACCCCGTCTTCCTGTTTATAGGATGTGTCATGCTCTTCATCGACCACAACAAGCCCCAGATCGCGGAACGGCAGAAACAGAGCTGATCGCGCACCGACGACCAGTTGTGCATCACCCTGCCCGACCATCCGCCAGACACGGCGTCGTTCGGTCATGGTTGCACCCGAATGCCATTCCGCCGGTCGCGCACCAAAGCGCGCCTCTACGCGAGTCAGAAACTCTGCGGTCAAGGCAATCTCGGGCAGAAGAACCAGCGCTTGGCGCCCCAACCGCAGCGCCTCGGCTACGGCCTCCAGATACACCTCAGTCTTGCCTGAGCCCGTCACGCCCTTCAGCAAAGTGGTGCCGTAATCACCTGCGCGCTGACCATCTTTCAACGAGGCGACCGCCGCGGCCTGGTCGTCCGTCAGCTGTTTGCTCGGCAAATCCGGGTTCAGATGCGGATAGGGCAGATCGCGCGGGCTCTCCTCTTCCCGCACAGTACCCAGTTTGACCAACCCTTTGACGACAGAGGTCGTTACCCCGGCCTGCTCGGCCAGCTCTTTCAACGTGAAGGCTAGCCCGCCATACTCTTTCAACACCTCAAGCACCCGGGTGCGGGCATCGGTCATCCGATCCGGTTCAGACGTACCCAACCGGTAGACTTTGCGCATAGACGGCGGATCACTCAAGCCCGGTGCGCGGGTCGCAAGACGAAGCATCGCGGGCATCGGTGTCAGAGTGTAATCCGCCACTTTCCCCAGAAACACACGCATCTCTTCGCGCATGGGCGCAACTTCAAGCACCCGGATCACGGACCGCGCCTTGGACAGATCGAAACCGCCCTGCCCCGGCCCCCAGATCACACCTAACACCTTGCGCGGCCCCAGCGGCACCTCAACAAACGCGCCCAAAAAGCACCCACCTTCGGGTGCCTTGTAGTCCAACGTCCGGTCCAGCGGCTGCGTGGTCAGCACCGCAACCAGCTCTCCTTCGTCGAAAAATCCGTTAGCGCTCACAGCATATCCTATGCAGGGGGTTCCAGCAGGGGTCTCTTTGAGGTAAAGCCATCCGCGACCAAGGCCAACCCATCAAAGGACTGCCAGCATGAAATTCTTCGTAGACACCGCCGAGATCGACGCCATTGCCGAACTGAACGACCTGGGCATGGTCGACGGCGTAACCACCAACCCTTCGCTGATCCTGAAATCGGGCCGCGACATTCTGGAAGTCACCAAAGAGATCTGTGATCTGATAGACGGCCCCGTGTCCGCCGAAGTTGTCGCCACCGAGGCCGACGACATGATCGCCGAAGGCCGCAAGCTGGCAAAGATCGCGCCGAACATCGCGGTCAAAGTACCGCTGACATGGGCCGGCCTGAAAACCTGTAAAACCCTCAGCGACGAAGGCCAGATGGTCAACGTGACCCTGTGTTTCTCGACCAATCAAGCAATTCTGGCAGCCAAAGCCGGCGCAACCTTCATCTCGCCCTTCATCGGTCGTCTGGACGATATCAACCTCGACGGCATGGACCTGATCGCCGACATTCGTCAGGTCTATGACAACTATGGGTTCGAGACCGAAATCCTCGCGGCCTCGATCCGCACCGTGAACCACGTGACCGACAGTGCGCGCATCGGGGCCGATGTGATTACTGCACCGCCCGCCGTGATCAAGAAACTCGCCGATCACCCGCTGACGGACAAAGGTCTTGAAACCTTCCTCGCCGATTGGGCCAAAACCGGTCAGCAAATCCTCTGATCCTTTTGCACAACCGCGCGGTGCCGACAGGCACCGCGCCCCGCCCAACTGTGCGGGGCTGATCTCTGATCAGCGCCAAACAGGCGGGAGCGCTCGCCACACGGGCCGATTATTCCATCAAAAGATGTATTTTTCCCAAGGCAAAACCGGTCCATCATGTTATAAGCCGCCAAAACTAAAAATACCGACCGGACGGGACATGAGCAGCAACCCAAAACTAGAAGACAGCCTTCGCGCTGCGATTCTGGCCAAACCAGACGCCTTGCTGGATGACAAAGACCTGATGCAGGCATTGGTCAGCGCCAATGAACAAGCGCGTGGTGAAAACGTGATCGACTTGCGTGGCATTGCCATGCAGCGGCTCGAAGCGCGGTTGGACCGGCTGGAAGACACGCATCGTTCCGTAATTGCGGCGGCCTATGAAAACCTGGCCGGCACCAATCAGATCCATCGCGCCATTCTGCGGCTCTTAGAACCCGTTGAGTTCGAAGATTTTCTGCGCATCCTGGGCAATGAAGTTCCCGAAATTCTGCGCGTCGATCGGATCACCCTGGTTTTGGAAACCGCCATCCTGCAAGACGACCCGGCAATCGATAAGCTGGGCGGTGTTTTGACGGTCGTTGAACCCGGTTACGTCAACAGATACCTCTCGCAGGATCGCGGCAGCACCGTGCGCGATGTCACCTTGCGCGAAATCCGACAGCCCAACCCGCACATCTTTGGCAGCGACGCCGACCATCTGCGGTCCGAGGCATGCCTCAAGCTGAATCTGGGTGCAGGCCGCCTGCCAGGCATGATCGTGATGGGCGCCACAGATCCGCGCCATTTCACGCCTCAGCTTGGCACTGATCTTCTGGCCTTCTTCGCAGGCGTATTCGAACGCTCGATGCGCCACTGGCTGTCGTGAGCCTGATTTCACCGGCGTGCAGGGATGCCTTGCAGCACTGGCTAGAAAGCCTTGGTGCGCTGGCTGGACGATCAGACAACACTCAGATCGCATATCGCGGCGATGTCACTGATTTTCTGTCCTTCATGACACTCCATCAAGGGGATCGTCCGGGGCTTGCCGCACTTGAGCGCATCTCGATCTCGGATATGCGAGCCTGGATGGCGCAACTGCGTGCTGATGGGGTTGGCGCACGGTCGCTTGCGCGCAAACTCTCGGCTGTCAAAAGCTTCTACCGATGGCTGGCCGAACGGGAAGGGTTTGAACCCACGGCCGTCCTGACCACCCGCGCACCCAAGTTCACCAAAAAACTGCCGCGTCCCTTGGCCGAGGACGCAGCCCGGGCCATGATCGATACGGTCGAATTGCAGGCAACATCAGATTGGGTTGCCGCGAGAGACGTAGCGGTTGTCACCCTACTCTATGGTTGCGGCTTGCGGATATCTGAGGCTTTGTCCCTGACCGGAGCCGATGCCCCACTGCCTCAGACCCTGCGCATCATCGGTAAGGGTGGAAAAGAACGGATCGTTCCAGTGATCCCTGCCGCGCGCGAGGCTGTCGCACGATACTTGCGGCTCTGCCCGCATCCTCAGTCGTCTGAAGCGCCACTGTTTCGCGGCGTGCGCGGTGGCGCTTTGAACCCGCGTGCCATTCAAGGGGTGATGGCCAAAGCCCGGATGCAACTGGGTTTGCCATCAACGGCAACACCCCATGCCATGCGGCATAGCTTTGCCACGCATCTGCTGTCTGCCGGCGGCGATCTTCGGGCCATTCAGGAACTGCTCGGTCACGCTTCGCTTTCGACCACTCAAGCTTACACAGCCGTCGATACTGCGCGCCTGATGGAGGTCTATAACCGCGCGCATCCCAAGGCCTGACCCCGACCAAACGGGTTGCTTGGACAGGAGGACACGCAACCTGGCTTTTGGTTTGCATCTTGGACACGCATCGTACATGACACTCGCATGACACTCAGATTCAAAGCCTTAGCCGTCCATCTATTCACTGCAACGGGCGCCGTTTTTGCCATGTTGGCCATGCTGGCCGCCGTCGAAGGGGAATGGAGCCTGATGTATCTTTGGCTGGTGGTTTCGTTCATTGTCGATGGGATCGACGGCCCGCTGGCGCGGCACTACCATGTTAAAAAGAACGCACCCGAATTTGATGGCGTGCTGCTGGATCTGATCATCGACTATCTGACCTATGTGTTCATCCCGGCTTATGCCTTGTTTAAGTCGGGCCTGATGGACGGATGGACAGGCTGGTTTGCGATCATCGTGATCACCTTTGCCAGCGCGATGTATTTTGCCGATACCCGAATGAAGACAAAAGACAATTCGTTCTCGGGTTTTCCGGGATGCTGGAACATGGTTGTGATCGTGATCTTCGCGCTTGAACCCAACTTCTGGTTCAGCCTTGTCCTTGTCACGCTGCTGTCGATCGCGATGTTCCTACCGCTCAAATTCGTCCACCCTATACGGACTGAGCGGTGGCGCAGCCTGACACTTCCTATGGCTTTTGCCTGGACCTTCTTTGCTGGCTGGGCGGCCTGGGTTGATTTCCACCCCGAAAGCTGGGCGCATTGGGGCCTGGTGATAACCAGCCTCTATCTGGTCTTTGCCGGGATCGCACAGCAGATCATACCACAGCGCCGGGCTACATGACGTCCTGCACCTCGAACTCAGCTCCGTTATGCGTGAAGACATCACCCGCCTGAAGCCCGACCATGGCGAGGTAAATGGGGCTTTGCGTTGAAATACCCATATAAGTCTTTCCATCCACATCGAAACGGGTTGTTGAGACGCAAACAACGAAACGGCGATTGTTGAACTTGATGACAGCCCCCGGCTGAACCGTATCGGTCAAACCAAAATCAGTGTTTTCGATCACATCGATCTTGGCGTGATGGGCATGGACAGGTGCGTCAAAAGCGGCGGCCAAATCCGCATTCTCGCGCGAGGACGCGATATCATCTTTGTCATGCGCTTCCCGGTCGTCCAGCTGAGCATCTTGGAGAAAGGCGTCATAATGGGCCTGTGCCGTGGCAAGCTCCTGTGCTTCCAGCGACATCAGCTTATCAACAATTGATTTCTTGCGAGCGGCGCGATCTGCCTCGGTCATCATAAGATCCCCTCAACTGCGGTATCTTGTATAAGTTGTGCACCTGATCGCCGGAATGCAACTGAAATCCGGGTGTCAGATCAACAGGCCGGCCGCCTTTTCGTGGCGCAAGAGGGCCACCTTTGTTTCGACCCCACCATCGCCCGAGAACCCGCCCAGACCCGTTGCCGACAGAACCCGGTGACATGGTATGATCACCGGGATCGGGTTGGCCCCGCAGGCCTGCCCGACCGGTTGAGCCGGTTGTCCTAGCTGTTTAGCAATCTCGCCATAGGTCACGGTTTCGCCTAGTGGTATGGCAAACATCAGATCACAGACTTGCCGTTGAAACTCTGACCCTTCGATGTGATAGGGCAGATCAAAGCATGTCAGCTCTCCGGCGTCATAGGCACGCAACTGGGCTGCCGCCTCGCGCAGCAAGGGCGTAGCTTCGCCGTCATCCTGGCCATGCCAGACCAACCGGGTGATCGCCCCGTCCACCTCGGCAACGCCCAACCTTCCGAATTGTGTTTCAACTGCGATCATGGCCATGGATCAAGGCTTTCAGATCAAGGCAACCAGCGCAAGAGGGTCCGTTAGCCCCTGCTTTGGGGTTTTGGCGATTTCGTGCTAAGCTTGCCCCATTGTTAAAGGAATTGGAGTTATTGGTATGGGACGGCATTTGGTCCTGACGGTCCATGGTATCGGCGAACAGAAACCCGGTGAAACCGTGGATCAGGTGGTTGGCGCAGCAACCACGTGGTTGGACGGAAAATCCCAACCCCCCATCGAAGTCGAGCGCGAGATGATCGAGTTGGCCGAAAGAAATTTCGATGACTCGCACCGCAACGCCAAGCTGTTCAAGGTCAATCTACGCAAAGTGTCCAAACCCAATGACACACGGGATCAGGCCCTATTTGCCGAGGTCTTCTGGGCGGATCGCTCGCCTGCGCCCAAAGGGGCTATCAAGACGGCAATCGACCTGATCTGGGTGGTTCTGGCACTGGGCTACCTGGCGATGGACAATGTGGAACAAACCCATGCGCGCAAGGGGATTAAAGCGGGTGCAGAGAATTCTCGAAACACTTATGCGGCCAAAATCGTTCACCTGTTCACTTGGGTTTTCTTCGGCGCGGTCGCGACACTGAATTCATATCTTCTGATCGGCGCTGGCGCGGTGATGATCCGATCGCTGAAAACAGAGCTGGCTCAAGGCTGGGGTGTGTTGTTCACGCTGTTGCTGCTGATCTATTTGGGCGGAACGCTGGCCGGGTATCTACGGTTCAAGACCGCCCCGACCTACCTGCGACGCGTGTTCTGGTGCGGCATCGGATGTGTCGGCCTAGTACTGACAGCTGCTCTGATATCGGGGCCGTATGGTCTCGAGCTTTGGGCGTTGCCGTGCGACGAAGACGGCAAGGGGCCGGGATGCGGCTCTGCGCTAGAGCAGCTTGTCGTCTTTCAACTGATGGGTCTGGGCGGCATCTGGGCGTTTCTGATTCTGTTGACGGTCATCCTGTATCTGATCTCGCTGCTGAAGCTTGAGGTTTCGGATGGCCTGGACGGACATCGGCGGCTCTATCCCAGCATCTGCGCCGGAATGCTGGTTTTCTGGATGTTCTTCATATCCGGGCTTTGGCTTGCGTTTGAAAAAACGCTCAAAACAGTACCCAGCCTGTCAAACCCGACGCTCGAGGGGTTATTCGCCGGGAACCTGAGAAACTCCCTCGACACGCTCAGCATCGCATTTGGCGCCATCGCCCTGTTGGTCGCACTGGGGATTGGCCTGTTTATCGGACGCAAGCTGGGCAAGACGAGACTCCACGAGAAGCATCATTTTCTGAGCCGGGCCATTCTGAACCAGTTGGCACAGTTGGTGTTCTTCATCGCGGCGATAAGTCTGTCCATCGTGGCGGTCAGCGAGTTGTCCCTCGTGATCTTTGGAATCGACCTCCATTGCACCACCACGACAAACGCCGAGGGGGTGGCGCAATCAGGCGAAGGCAACAAAACCTGCAACGCCGTAGGCAACGGCCTGAGCAAACTCACCGTAGCGCAAGGCTGGATTGGTGTGATTGTGCTGGGCGCCACCGCCTTCCTATATCGGTTTTCGAACGTCGTCGCGGCGGGTCTGGGCGTGGCCCGCGATATCGTGACCTATGCGATCCGCGATAAATGCGCGTTGCGTTGGTCGCTAAAGAATCGAAGCAGCAACTACCCGGACCGCCACGCCATTGATGAGCGGTTCTACAGAACGCTCTACTATGCGCTGGATATCTTCCCTGCCGATCACATCACGGTGATCTCACATTCTCAGGGCACCGTGATCGCTACACAGATGTTGGCGGATGAGCGGGTGCAAAAGCGCATCAAGGGCCGCCCGGTTACCTTGATCACGATGGGTGCGCCGGTGACGCATATCTATCAGCGTTATTTCCCCGAAATGTTCACCGTCGACCCACAAGACTTAGGTGCGGCATGGTTCAACATCTTCCGGCAGGATGATTTCGTCGGCACTCGGATCGACGGAAATCTCATTCCAAATGACAGGAATATCGACGTTCCACCCGGCGGGCATACGGGATACTTCACCGACCACAAGGTCTGGACAAAGCTGACCGGGGAAATGATCGGGTTCGACCTGTTCAACCCCAAGAGGCACTGAATAGGCGTGCCCCCTCTGTTTCCAGAGGGGGCGAGATGTTTATTCAAGTGCCTCGTTGCAGCGTCCGCAAACGCCGGGATGGGCGTGCAGCCCAACGTCAGGCAGGATTTTCCAGCAGCGTTGGCATTTGGCACCTTCGGCCTTTTCAAACACCACCGAGACGCCTTCGATCTCCGGCACGCGGAACGCCTCGGCCGGGGACGGATCGCCGGTGACAGTCAGGCCGGAGGTGATACACATGTCGTCAACATCGAAGGTTGCCAGCAAATCGCGAGTTTCGCTGTCTTCCACATGTACGACCGGCGCGGCCTCCAAGCTCGATCCGATCACCTTGTCCTGACGCTGAACCTCGAGCGCAGCGGTCACTGCACGGCGCACACGGCGCACCTTGGCCATACTGGCCTCCAGTTCCGCGTGACGCCAGTCGGCGGGGGTGTTGGGGAAATCCATCAGATGGACCGAGCTGTCGCCGCCGGGGAACCGCTCCAACCAGACCTCTTCCATGGTGAACACAAGAACCGGCGCCAGCCATGTGGTCAGGCGGTGGAACAAGATGTCCAGAACAGTCCGTGCAGCACGCCGTCGGTCGCTATCGCCGTCACAATACAGAACGTCCTTGCGAACGTCGAAATAGAACGAGGACAAGTCAACCGTGGCAAAGGTAAACACCGCACTGAATACGCCCTGAAAATCGAAGGACGCATAGCCCTTGCGTACCTGTTCATCCAATTCCGCCAAACGGCTGAGCACCCAGCGTTCCAGACGCGGCATATCCTGCGGTTCAACCCGGTCCGCCTCTGTGAAGTCGGCCAATGAGCCCAGCATGAACCGCATCGTATTCCGTAAACGACGATAGCTGTCGGCGGTGCCTTTCAGGATTTCCGGCCCGATCCGCTGGTCGGCGGTATAGTCGGTCTGAGCGACCCATAGGCGTAGGATATCTGCGCCGTATTGGTTAACGACCTCTTCCGGAACGATGGTGTTGCCCAGCGACTTGGACATCTTGTTGCCCTTGGCGTCCAGCGTGAAGCCGTGGGTCACCACGTTCCGATATGGCGCGCGGCCCTTGGTGCCACAGGCCTGCAGCATCGACGAATGGAACCATCCCCGGTGCTGGTCGGTGCCTTCCATATACACATCGGCGATACCGTCTTCGGTGCCGTCTTCGCGATCACGCAGCACAAAGGCGTGGGTCGAGCCGGAATCGAACCACACATCCAACACGTCAAACACCTGATCGTAGTCGTCCGGGTTGTAGTCATTGCCCAGGAACCGCTCTTTCGCGCCTTCAAGATACCAGCAATCCGCACCGTCCTGCTCAAACGCTTCCTTAACACGAGCATTCACTGCCGGGTCGCGCAGCAGGAAATCGGGATCGGTGGGCAAAACGCCTTTCTTGGTGAAACAGGTCAGCGGCACTCCCCAGGCGCGCTGGCGGGAGAGAACCCAATCCGGGCGCGCCTCGATCATCGAATACAGGCGGTTGCGCCCGGTTTGCGGCGTCCATTTCACCAATTCGTCAATGGACCGCAGGGCACGTTCGCGGATGGTATCCCCCATCTCACCCATGCCATCGTCCAGCTTGCGGTCAACAGATGCAAACCACTGCGGCGTATTACGGTAGATGATCGGAGCCTTCGAGCGCCACGAATGCGGGTAGCTGTGCTTGATCTTGCCACGCGCCAGCAGCCCGCCGACCTCGGCCAGCTTGTCGATGACGGCTTTGTTCGCGTCGCCCTCACCACCCTTACGAGACAGGATGTATTTGCCGCCAAAGAACGGCAGATCGGCGCGGAACGAGCCATCGTCCATCACGTTATAGGTGATGACCTGCTCGAGCATGCCCAGATCGCGATAGAGTTCGAATTCCTCCATCCCGTGGGACGGCGCGCAGTGGACAAAGCCGGTGCCCTCGGTATCGGTCACGAACTCAGCGGCGCGGAAGTCGCGGATGTCGTCCCATTCGCCATTGCCGCCCTCAGCCCCAGCCAGTGGGTGCTTAAGGCTGAGCGTCGCAAGCTCATCAGCGGTGACGTCGCGGACACGGGTCCACTGATCGTCGTTCAGACGCGCGCGGCCCAGCACATCGGCGGCAAGATTGTCGGCTAGCAGGAATTTGTCACCAACCGCGGCCCAGCACTCATCAGGTGCACCGGTGACTTCATAGAGGCCATAAGAGATGTCCGATCCATAAACCACGGCTTTGTTGGACGGCATGGTCCACGGGGTCGTCGTCCAGATTACAACGTAAGATCCATCAAGATCGCCAAGTGGTTGCACCTGCCCCAATTCGCCGGTGACCGGAGGCGTGGTTTCATTGATCAAGACCTTGAATTTCACCCAGATGGTGAAGCTTTCCTTGTCGTGATACTCGACCTCGGCTTCGGCCAGCGCGGTTTTCTCAACCGGCGACCACATCACGGGCTTGGACCCCTGATAGAGCGTGCCGTTCATCAGGAATTTCATGAACTCATCGGCGATCACGGCTTCGGCGTGATAGTCCATCGTGATGTAAGGATCGGGCCAGTTACCGGTGATGCCCAGGCGCTTGAATTCTTCGCGCTGGATGTCGATCCAGCCTTCGGCGAACTTACGGCATTCCTGACGGAAGTCGACGATGTTCACCTCGTCCTTGTTCTTGCCCTTCTTGCGATACTGCTCTTCGATCTTCCATTCGATCGGCAGGCCGTGGCAGTCCCAGCCGGGCACATAGCGCGAGTCAAAGCCCATCATTTGATGGGACCGTACGATCATGTCCTTGATGGTTTTGTTCAGCGCGTGGCCGATATGCAAATGGCCGTTTGCATAGGGCGGGCCATCATGCAGAGTAAAGGGCTTGCGGCCCTGTTTCTCGCGCAGGCGGTCATAGACGCCGATCTTCTCCCAGCGCTCCAACCATGCAGGCTCGCGCTTGGGCAGGCCAGCGCGCATGGGAAAGTCAGTTTTGGGCAGGTTCAGCGTGTCTTTATAATCAGGTGCTTGGGTCGTGTCGGCGCACATTTGGGGCGTCCTCAGGATGGTCTGGTCGTGTCTAGATCGAAGCGGTCAGTGCGATAACTCAAGCACCTTTGCCCGGCGTCTCGCGATATCAGAGCGCCGGGGATATAATTCGAATAATGATGGCCAAACGGTCAAACATGGCCGCGCTTATAGGACGCCTGCGCCTAATGGTCCAGAGGGTCCTGCCCCTGCATCCCGTGGCGCAGTTTTGCCCAGCGGTTGAGCCATGCCAGACCCGCCAGCGCCAGCCCCAATGCAAGCAGCGAGAACACCCGGATCAACCCACCCAGACCCGCGATATCGATCAGGAAGACCTTGGCCACCGCCAGCCCGATCACCGCCAGCCCCGCCTTGCGCATCAGCTCGGATCGACTCGCCAGAGACTGATAGAACAGCGCAGCACCTATCAACAACAGCGCCATGGTATAGGTATAAAGCTCCGGCTGGGTAACCCCGTTGCTCTCATACATGCCGTCGGCACCCTGCCAGATATGGCGGATCATCAGGCCCAGCCAAACCGCGGCCAATGCGGTACTCAGGCCATAGCAGGCGCGTCGCAGCCATAGAGGTATCGCCGGAATGCGCCATGCCGAGAACCCTATCGCCAGCGCAGGCAACAGATAGGCCACGGCCAGTGTATTCAGCACAGGCGGGCCGAGAACCGGCGCGGCAAAAGGGTTCAGCAGCGGGTTGCTGATCTCCAACGCTTCGAACAACCGCATAAGGCCATGCCCGGCAAAAAACACCGCCAACGCATAGCGCAGATAGGTCAGCTTGCCGCCCAGTTCGAACCGTTGCACCTGCGCAAAAGCCAGCAGCAACCAGATGACCGACAGCAGACCTAGCCCCCAGTGGCTATTCTGCGCGCCGCCTTCGCCGAAGGTTTCCAGCCAGCGCAGCAAAAGCAGTGACAGCAGGATGCCGCCGGTCGCCCAAGCGGCGCTTTCCAGCAGCATCTTGGCAATTGGGCGGTCCAGCGGTTTGATCAGCACCCAACCTGCAACAAAGCCCAACGTGGCCGCGCCATAGACCAATGTCATCTCCCACAGGGGCGCGGTGTCTGCCCAGCGCAAACCGGGGTCCAACACTAAGCGCACAGTTACCGTGAACACTCCGGCCCAAATGAACCAGCTCATCTGTGGCAGGGTGAACCGGCGATCCAGCGCCGCCGCCACTACAATCGTAGCGACCAACGCGATGGTCAAAGCAGCTGAACTGAGGACGATGACACAGGCAAAGGCCAGGCAGGACAGCGCGGATAAGGTGGCCAATGCTGGCCGCAATCGGTTATCCGCATCAACCCGCGCGAACCGTTCTGCCAGCCCCACCATCAACGCACCCAAAACGATAGCGTGCAATGCCCAAGGGTATGGGCCGATCACGGTGGCGGGTTTCCAGCTTATTTCCAATGCTATGGCCATTGCGGGGGCAAACAGCACCGCTGCCGCGGCCCAAACAGCGGCATAACGCTCCGCGCCAAAGGATCGCCAGGCGGCGAGGATGGAAATCAAAGCGGCCAGCGCCATCAATCCAGTGACCACCATCGGGGCATCTGCTTCAACGGTTTCGGCATAGGTGGCCGCGAAGGTCTGCGCGACGACCCCTCCGTCCAGCCCGTGCATCAGGACATATGCGATCAAACCTATCGCAGGGAACACCGTGACATCCTGCAATGCGGGCGCATTTTTGGCCCACAGGATCAGGCCCAGCAGCAGCCCTGTTAGCAGGATGATGCCCAGCCAGAATTCCCCAGACGAATCCGCCCAATGCAGTGACAGGATTGCCGAACTGACCGCGACTGCGGCAAAGGCCACACGCGTCAGAAACTCAGGCCAGGGATCCCCTTTTTTACGTCTAATCAGTTCAGCCACCATTGGGCCGGTGTGATCGGGCCAAAGACGCCGTGCGGGGACCGCAATCGCCAGCACCGCCAGCGCAGTAGCACAGGTCAGATATCCGGGTTCCGTCAACGGTGCAGACAATACCAGCAGCAAGCTGGACGCATAGGCAGCGAACAGGGTCAAAACCGTGATCCATGCCCAGCGGCGCACGGTATCGATACCCAGCCCCAGAAACGCGAGAATGAAGAAATACCCATACAGCCAGGTTGGATCATCCGAAGATCCGCCAACCACAAAGGGCGCTGCAAAACCGCCCAGCAAGCCAACTGCGGCCAGTAAGGGACCATGAAACCAACCAAGAACCAACCCCAGAAGCACGATTAACACCATGCCGCCCAGTGCGGCTTCGGGTGAGATCAGGTCGTACAGCTGCCGGGCGGCCAGAACACCTCCGAATAAAGTCACCAGCCCTGCACCAGAGAAGACCGATGGCAGATAGGCGGTGCTGGCGTCTTCATCATCGCCAAACTTGCGACGGACAAACTCGCCCGCGGCGATCAGAGCCGCGCCAAAGGCCAATGCGGCGGCAACACGTGCTGATGGTGGCAGCAGACCGTTCTCAACCCCGTATTGAACCAAAAAAATCCCAGCCAGCGCCAAGGACAGGGCTGAGACGGCATAGAACCAGTTTTCGCGCAACCAGCCCCAAAGCGCGGCAAACCGATCCTGCCGAAAGACAACAGCGCCTTGCGTGTCCTCTACTTCGCTTGTCTCAGGTTCGATCTTGGCAGCAGGCCAGGGCGATTGAGCGGGCCCTGCGGCAGGCGCAGGTTCCTCTGATTCAATCTCAGGTTCTGGCGGCAGAGCCTCTTGCGGCGTTGGTGACAAGGACTGAAGCTGCTTTTCCAACTGCTCGACCCTGCGACGCAATCGTGTTTGCCCAACCAACAGCACAATGATCGTGACAGGTATCGCTAAAACAATCAGGCCAAGAAGAACAAGCAGCGATTCCAATTGAAGCTCCGTAGCTGTTATCGGCGCAAGCTACACCGCTTGGGTCCCAGAGCAACAGTCAGGAATTCCAGCCAATGCGGTCAGGGATGAAAAAGCGATCCAACCAGATAGGCAATCGCCGCCGCTGCGCCGCCGATCAACAGCGTCTCAAACCCGGATTTCCACCAACGCACCAACGACCATCGGCTTTTCAACGCACCAATGGCAAAGAACACACCCATTGTCATCCATGCTGAGATTGCAAAGGCATTTTCCAGTGCGATCAAAAAGGGCAACAACGGGATCAAACCAGCTAACAAAAAAGCAAAAAACGTAGCCAGCGCTGCCTTGATGGGATGCGGATCGACGCTGCCCAGTCCGTATTCGCCCTCGATCATAAGATTGATCCAACTTTCGTGGTTCGAGGTGATGGCAGCTGTAGCATCGTCCAGCACTGGCCCTGACAGACCTTTCTGCGCCAGAATTTCACGCACCTCGTCCTGTTCCCCCTGGGGATAGAGCGCGATGTGGCGTTCCTCGATCGCACGGATGCGTTTAATGTTGTCCAGTTCAGCCTTGGTGCCCGAGTAATTCCCTGCCGCCATCGAAAACCCATCGGCCAGAACATTCGCCAACCCAAGCGCCACGATGACAAACGATGACAGCCCAGCCCCAGCGACACCTGCAACGATGGCAAATGTGGTTACCGAACCGTCGATACCCCCATAAACCACATCGCGCAGAACGCCGCGGCCCGGTGGTGCGTTGATCCGCTGTGCGATCTCCTGCTGGCTGTGACCGTGATCTGTCATGGCTGGCCCTCCGTTCCGTTCAGTGTGACGAAGGGCTGTCAGATGCGCTTTGCGTCAGATCAACCCTTGGAAAACAGCCCCTTCAATGCCCGTTTGATCACGGCACGGGTCGATGGCTTGTGGCGATCCGAAAACGGCAAGGGCCTGCACACCTCCATCGCGGCAACACCCACTCGGGCGCTAAGCGCGCCGTTCACCAGACCCTCGCCGAACCGGCGGGACAGTTTGCTGAGGACCGAGCCACCGAGCACCGGTTCCAATAAATCGTCGCCCACCGCAACCGCGCCAGTTGCGACCAGATGCACAAACACCGCACGGGTCAGACGCCAACTGCCCAGAAATCCAGCTCGTCCCCCATATATCTCGGCAATCCGCCGGATCATCCGCAACGAGGCTGCAAGCGCCGTCGCCACATCCGCCAGGGCCAAGGGCACCAAAGCCGTCACCGTCGCTACCTGACGAGCGGCGGCCTCAACCTCGCGGCTGGCAGCAGTGTCCAGCGGGGCCAGCAACTCATCCTCGGCCAAAGCCATCAAGCCAGAGGCGTCGAATTGTTCTGACATACGTTCGGACAGCCGATCACGACCCCACTTGGTTTCATCACGACCCTTGTAAAAGGCAATCAGGCGGGTCGTGGCAGCGCGCGCCTTGGTCAGATCGGCATCCGCCAAGGCCTGATCCGCTGCGCGGCGCAATCCGTCAACGCGGGACAGGCGGCCAATCGCGGCCAGTTCCCGAACGGCAACGATCAGTGCGACTAAGACCAACGCTCCGATCAAACCGGTGACAACCCATCCCAGAATGGGCGCGCGCGCGATCAAGGAGGTCGCGAAATCCCAAGCAGCTATCGAGATTGCAGCCCCTACAACAGCCAGCGCCAATCCCCAGAACCAGCGCGCCAAGACCGAGGGTTTACGGGCGGCAAATCGCGCTGCGCTTTGCATCGCCTGCCCTTGCGGCGGTACCAGATCGGGTACCGGAGGAGCCTTGGCCACGTCGGCTGCGGGCTCATCTGTTTCGAGGTCGATCAGGACCGGGCCTTTAGCCATTCTCTGCCCCTTTACTACGCCAGACAAATTTGATGTCAGGCAGGTTTTCATCGTTGTCCGCCCCGTCGCTTCGAGCGACCTCGGCAAAGCCATTGCGTTCATAGAACCTGCACGCCCCGGTATTTGCCTGAAAGGCAAACAAAGTCAGGCGCGAGCGCTGCGCCTTCGCATGATCGAGCAGCCGCTGGCCAATCCCTTGCCCGCGCGCAGCGGACGTCAAATACAGTGAATGCACATCCGACCCGTTCAACGCCAGAAACCCAACCACCCCATCCGTGGTTTCAGCCACCGTGACCCAGCCCTGATCAATCATGCGGCCGCAAAATGCGATGGTTTCGGCACAGCTATGCAGTTCCGGCATCCAGTCATTCTCGCGTGAAAATCCGTGCAGGATTTCCCCGGTCGCACCGGCATCGGTGCTGCGGGCGGGGCGGAGGGTGACAGTCACAGCCGGTCTCCGATCAGAAACTGCGCGGCCCGGTCCAAACGGATATGCGGTGGGCCGTCGCCAGGGCGCAGTGTCAACTGGGCCGGAGCGAAGGCCATGAAACCATAATCATCGCCAAGCCACGCATCGGCCCCGTTCTGGGCCGGGCCGAGCAGATGGGATGGATCATCTGGCAGCTCTCCGGGGTAGAACGCGGCTTGTTTACCACTGTCCAGCAAGGTGCCCCGGACGCAGGGCAGCTCGGTTCCGTTGTGGCTGCGCATCTCTTCGGTCGTGGCACGCAGCGAGGCCAGCGACAGGGCCGCTGTTTCAGCACCAGCGAAGCTCGCTCGATCACGTGCCTCACGAGTCAGAGCCTCCATGATCGCGGTCAGGCGCGGGTGTTGCGTGTGGTGCAGGTGATCGGCCTTGGTGGCCGCAAACAGAATGCGCTCGACCCGCTTGCCCAACAGCAACTGGCTGAGCCACGCGTTGCGCCCCGGACGGAAGGCCGAGAGGATATCGCCCATGGCGCGGCGCATATCCTCAACCGCTTGCGGGCCTTTGTGGATTGCGCCCAACGCATCGACCAGCACGACCTGACGGTCAATGCGAGAAAAATGATCGCGGAAGAACGGCTTCACCACTTGAGATTTGTAAGCCTCATAGCGCCGCTCCATCTCGCGTTGCAGGGTGCGACGGCGCGAGGGGTCGGACACAGGCAAAGGCGCAAAGGTCAGAACCGGAGAGCCCGCCAGATCGCCCGGCAACAGAAAACGACCCGGCGTGCAATCGTAGAAACCAGCGTCCCGCGCCGTGTTCAGATAGGTCGTGAACGCAGCGGCCAGAGCCTGTGCCGTAGGCTCATCATGCGTCGCTGTCAGATCAGTGCCACGGGCCTGCGCCAGAAACTCGGCCGCCTCAGGACGGTTTTCGATGCGCGACAACGTCTCCTGCGACCAGTCGGCGTAGGATTTGTCCAGCAACGCAAGGTCCAAAAGCCACTCGCCGGGATAGTCCACGATGTCCAGATGTATGGTGCGCGGTCCCTGAAGCCCTGCCAGCAACCCGGCTGGTCGGGCTTTGAAGGACAGGCGCAACTCGGACACCGCGCGTGTGCTTTCGGGCCAGTGCGGTTGTGGGCCTGTGAGGTCGGACAGGTGAGATTCGTAGTCGAACCGAGGGACCGTGTCGTCCGGTTGCGGTTGCAAGTAGGCCGCGTTGATCCGCCCCTCTTGCTGCGCGACAAGGCCGCTCATGCGGCCCCGGTCCAGCAGATTTGCTACCAGCGACGTGATGAACACCGTCTTGCCAGATCGCGCCAGACCGGTGACGCCCAGACGGATGACTGGCTCGAAAAACGTCTCGGACACGCTGTCGCCAATGGTTTCGACGCCGCGCACCAGACTGTCTGCCAGGGATGAGATGACCAAATTGTCGCCCCGCAATTATCGTTTTGCCCAAGATAGGTAGCCGCTGCCGGACATGCCAGCGCTTTCGCCCCCTTGCCCGTTTGCGCGCCGCGCGCTACCAGCGGCCCATGCCCAGATATGCGTTGAAAGTCGAATACCAAGGGGAGCCATTTGCCGGATGGCAGCGCCAGAAAGAGCTGCCCTCGGTTCAGGGGGCCATCGAACAGGCCTTGTCTCACATCCAGCAGGGTGATCACACCATAGCCGCCGCCGGGCGCACCGATGCGGGTGTACATGCGCTGGGGCAAGTGGCGCATTGCGATCTGGTCAAGGACTGGGACCCGTTCCGCCTATCTGAGGCGTTGAACTATCACCTCAAGCCGCAGCCGGTGGCGATTGTTCAGGCTGCTCGGGTCGATGATGACTGGCACGCGCGCTTTACAGCGGTTGAACGTCAATACCTGTTCCGCATTCTCATGCGCCGCGCGCCTGCGACCCACGACAAAGGGCAGGTTTGGCAAATCAACCATCAGCTGGATGTCGAGGCCATGCAGGCGGGCGCGGATATGTTGATCGGGCGGCATGATTTCACCACCTTCCGATCCTCGATCTGTCAGGCGGCCAGCCCGGTGAAAACCTTGGATGAGTTGCGGGTTGAACAGGTACAAGGGTTCTCGGGCCCCGAAGTTCATTTCCACGTGCGCGCGCGGTCATTCCTGCACAATCAGGTGCGCAGCTTTGTGGGCACTCTGGAACGTGTTGGCGCGGGATCATGGTCGCCCGAGGATGTGCGTGACGCTCTGGAAGCCGAAGACCGCGCCGTCTGCGGGCCGGTTTGCCCGCCGCAAGGGTTGTATCTGGCACGGGTCGGCTATCCTGATCCGGTCTTCTAAATCGCGCGCAACAGCAGGCCGCTCGCGATCACGACAATTACCAGCCCAGCCACCAGTTCAATTGTCGGCGCGAGTACAGACGCAAAGCGCGTCGCCGATGCCGAAGCCAGTAACCCTCCTCGCAAGCCAAAAGACGTCCAGCCCACCAAGGTGGTGACCAGTGCGGTGCCCAGTGCCATAGCAAAAGCCCCGGCGATTCCGACCCAAGCGATACCCATCTGCCAAGTCAAAATCAGGACAAATAGCGCTCCGGTACAGGGTCGTGCAGCGATGCCTGCGATCAGTAACATCGCCTCGCGAACACTGCCAACATTGGCAACCTCCTCCGCGCTGGGGCCGTGTCGATGGCCACAATCCGAGCAGACCTCACCCTTGTGGTGATGATGGTCGTGGTGGTGGTGGTCGTGGTGGTGGTGGTCGTGGGAATGACCATGAGTGTGATCATGAGCCTGTGCGGGCTTGGCCACAATAAGTGATCGCCTTGCAAAACTGCGGACGCCCCTGAAAACAAGCCAAAGCCCGATTGCAGCAATTGCTGCGTAGCTGATTGGGGCCATAACCTTTTCGGTCGTGCCTACAAGCGCCTCACGCGACGTCTGAAAAACAAGGACCCCGGCGTAAACCAGAACCACCGCTGTCACCGCCTGCCCAAGGCTCGACAGCACACTGATGGCCGACAGGCGCCAGAATGCAACGCGCCGGCCCAGGCCGTATCCGCCGATCAGAACCTTGCCATGCCCCGGTCCAATCGCGTGAAAAAACCCATAGGCAAAGCATACTGTCAGAAGCGTTGCGACGGCCTCGGGCTCTCCGGCGCGGGTGGCGCGCAAGGCGCGGGCGATCTGGTTCTGGAATTCGCGCTGCTCTCCGGCGGCCCAGGCCGCGAGGCTGTCAAATCCACCGCTGCCCCAGAACCACAGCAACAGGCCACATGCAAGCGCAACAGGTACAATCAGGTATTTGGACATGAAATCAGGATTTCGGTTGCAAAGCTTTCCCCGACCAGCGGGATATCATTCTCTTCCAGGTCGTATTCTGCATCCAAGGTCAGCAAGAACGCCTGCATCTGCGCCAACTGCCCATCAATATCCGGGTCGATCCGCTCCATCACACATGATGCAGGCCCGGTAACGGTTACCGGTCGATTCACCTCGTAAGCGGTATAGTAGGTCTCATCAAACGGTTTGGCCGACAGGGCAGCCGCCGAAACAGCGCCCCCTTCGACCGCGCGCAAATGTGAGGTGATAATCCGCCCGTTCTCCGCCGTGGCCTGAGGTTCCAGCGGGCCGGACAAAGCAACCGGAGCACCGCCCGCGGTCACCACAAGATCTCCGTTATACCCTTCGATCCATTCCGCATCAAAACCTGTCAGGGTGGCTTCTTCGCGTTTCGTCAGGGCACCATCGCCATCCTGATCAAGCTTCATATCCTCAAGCTGCAGCAGCGAGAAAAATTCGTCATAGGCCCAAGTCACGCGGATATGAGTTAATTGGCCTCCCTCATCCACGATAAATTCCAATCCGGTGTCGATGAAGACATGCGGATGGGCCAAGGCCGGTAATGGCAGGCAACAGGTCAGGAACGGGATCAGCCAACGCATGCGCGCAAGATAGGGTGCGGACCTCATAGCGGCAACGCGTTTAATAGGCATCATGCAGAAACCAGCCGATAGGGTCAGCTTGGCGGGAATAGAATGAGGGTCTGCAGCGCCGTTCCGACAGGACCCTCAGTGTCAAAGAGGACAGATTGCGACATACCAACACCCGACGGCTGCCAATGTGACAGCGACTCGGACGCCAGCCAATCCGACGCAGGCTCTCGGTGGATGTTCACTGTCAGATCCGTGTTCATGAATCCCATTTCAGATGTCGGTGCATTCCAAGAAATGCCATTGCCACAATCCGCAAGCGCGCAAATCGACTGGATTGGCGATTGCGCTTCACCCTCAAGCAATTGAGGCGTACGCATCCAGACGGTTTTCGGGCCAGGCCTATGCTGCGTACCCGCAGGGTATTTCACATCGCTGAAATGCGCGAAACCCGTTTTTTCATGACGAATTTCACCAATCGGAAACGGGCCGTCAACCGCCGTGTCATAACTTGGCCCGGTGATATCGACATTGGGCACAGCCCCGAGATCACGCCGCACCAGATGCATGGTCGAGGCAGTTGCACAGAGCGTGTCATCCAAATCGTGAACTGTGACCCGCGTTGTTGCCAACGTCTTGGTGTGGCGTGTCGTCTCTGCCGACACACGCAACCCGGCCAAGGGTAATGGACGCAGCAGATCGACCGTCAGCCGGGTCAACATCTTCTCGGGGCCGACCTCGGTTTCGGCCGCGCGCACGATCAGTCCCGCGACCGGCCCCGCATGACAGTGATCTGCTGACCACGGGCCACGGGCCGGATCATTGCCGACAAAGGCTCCATCTTCGACCTGACGAAAATAGGCCAAACCTTCGAAATCCAGCGCTGCGGCCATCCGGGATCAGACCTTTTCCTGCGTATGTTTTTTCAGTTCCGCACGTGCGACCTGACGACGGTGTACCGCATCCGGTCCATCGGCCAGCCGCAGGGTCCGCACATGGGTCCACGCCGTGGCCAGAGGTGTATCCTGACTGACCCCTTGCCCGCCGAACATCTGCACCGCTTCGTCAATCACCTTCAGCGCGACGCGTGGCGCAACCACTTTGATCTGGCTGATCCAAGGGGCCGCCGCCCGCGCGTCGCCCTGATCCATGTACCACGCCGCTTTGAGACACAGCAGGCGGGCCATCTCGATCTCCATCCGGCATTCGGCGATGATGTCGTAGTTGGCCCCCAGCTGCGCCAGCTTTTTGCCAAATGCCTCGCGCTGCATGGAGCGTTTGCACATCTGCTCCAGCGCGCTTTCCGCCTGACCGATTGCGCGCATGCAATGATGGATGCGCCCCGGCCCCAAGCGACCTTGCGCGATTTCGAACCCACGGCCTTCGCCCAAAAGGATGTTCTCTACAGGCACACGCACATTGGTGAACCGGATATGCATATGGCCATGAGGGGCGTCGTCGTGACCGTAGACCTGCATGGGCCGCAGAATTTCGATCCCTTGGGCATCTGCAGGCACCACGATCATCGATTGGCGCTTGTGCTTTGGCTGATCCTCGCCCCCGGTCTTGACCATCACAATGTAAACCTTGCAACGCGGATCGCCTGCGCCTGATGACCACCATTTCTCGCCATTCAGAACATAGTCATCACCGTCCCGTACGCAGGACATCGACACATTGGTCGCATCGGACGAGGCGACATCCGGTTCGGTCATCAAATAGGCCGAGCGGATCTGACCATCGAGCAGAGGCTTCAGCCATTGCGCTTTCATCTTCTCGGTCCCGTAGCGTTCGAACACCTCCATATTGCCGGTATCCGGCGCGGAGCAGTTGAACACCTCGGCCCCCAGCGGCGTTTTACCCATCTCTTCTGCGAAATAGGCATATTCCACAGTCGTCAGCCCGAATCCTTTATCGCTGTCTGTCAGCCAGAAATTCCACAGCCCAGCCGCCATGGCCTTGGACTTCAACCCCTCAAGAATCTCAGCCTGACGTTCGGTATATTGCCAGCGGTCACCTTTGTTGATCTCGGCCTGGTATTCCTCTTCCAGCGGCATGATCTCATCGCGGACCATATCGGCAACACGTTGCAAAAGGGCGCGGTTCTCTTCGCGCAGACCAAAAGACATATTCATGAGAATCCCTCCTGCCCCGTAAAATCCGGGCTGTACCTTGTGCCCCGAGGATGGCTTAACTGTCGGGACTCTGTCCAGTTGGGTGACGGAACGTCACCAGTCATTTTCAAACGAAGGGACCACTATGGCGCTGTTGATAGATACCGGGCTGACCAACTGGATCAGTGATGCCGATATCGCCCATGAGATTCGATCCGCGATACCCGGTGCCGATATTCGCACGCCCGACGCAATCGGCAACGCTGATGAGATCACGATGGTCGCTGTTGTTGGCCTTAAAGACGATCACCTGCGCCTATTGCCGAACCTGAAGCTGGTACAAAAGCTTGGGGCCGGTGTGGAAACTATCGTTGGCAATCCAAACCTGCCCAGCCATATGCGGGTCGCACGTCTGAAACCCGATGCACCGGCACAGGGCATCGCCGAGTGGTTTCTTGCCTACATCCTGCGCGCCCAGCGCCATATGGCCTTTCACGAGGCCGCACAGGCCCGTGCCGAATGGCTGCCGAAAGAGCCGACCTTTACACCCCATACGACTGTAGGCGTTCTGGGTCTGGGCCATATCGGGGATCGTACCGCGCGGATGCTGCGCGCAGTCGGGTTTCAGGTCTTGGGCTGGAGCCGCTCACCCAAACAGATCGAAGGTGTCACCTGCCTGCATGGTGACAATGCCCTGCCCCAGTTGCTGGGTCGGTGCGATTTCGTCTGCGCCATCTTACCCTCGACACCGCAAACGGTGGGTCTGATCGATGCGCAAATGCTGGCTGCGATGAAGCCTGGTAGTCAGTTGCTGAACGCAGGTCGGGGCGATCTGATCGACGAAGACGCGCTGATCACCGCACTGGATCGGGGCAATCCAGGCCATGCGGTTCTGGACGTCACCTGCCAAGAACCCCTATCTACCAGCAGCCCGTTGTGGCACCACCCACGCGTCACGATCACACCGCATGTATCGGGCTGGCACCTGGGCGATGCGCTGTCGGATGTGGCCGAGAATTTCCAAAGGCTCAGCTCCGGCGCGCCCTTGTTGAATGAGGTCGACCGGGCACGCGGCTATTAGCGGGATCAGGGTGCCATCACCCAATTGCCCTCGGCATCTTTGCACTGGCGCGTTCTGACCCCGCGCGAGGCTTCCTTTCCTTGTGGCTGAATATCGTGTTCCAAGCGAACACAATTGCCTTCGACAGCAGTGATGCGGATTGTTCCCTGTGATCCGGTTTGGCCATTCGCCCAACCCATCTCTTTGCCGACACTGGGGGTGCCATCAGTCAGCAAGGCGCGCGAGGTTTTGCTCGCCACCTCGAAGTCCGACGGCGACAGCCCCATCTCGGCAATGATTCGGGACAGCGGTTTCGCCGATGCGGTCATGCCGAACCCCATCGTGCTGAGAATTGCGAAAACGAATATGATCCGGGCTTTCATGATTGCCTCGCTGAACTGAGATAAATGCCGCTCAAGGATATACCTGCGCTGAAACGGGGCCAACCCCCGCTTGGCCGGACCTTCAAATTATCCCGAACAAACCTATCGTCAGCCCGGCGCTAGAGGCCGCTTCACCTTCCCCTCATAGTACCAAAAAGACAGCCCGAGGCATTCCATGACCCAACCGACCTATTTTGCGCCGACTGGCGGACATCCCGGCCAGGATCAGTTGCTGACCGACCGTGCCATGTTCACAGAAGCGTATGCGGTGATCCCCAAGGGAACGATGCGCGACATCGTCACCAGCTATCTGCCGTTCTGGGAAGGTACGCGCCTGTGGGTTCTGTCGCGTCCGCTCAGCGGGTTTGCCGAGACATTCTCGCAATACATCATGGAGGTTCAGCCGGGTGGCGGCAGCGACCAGCCGGAAACCGATGCTCGGGCTCAGGCGGTTCTGTTTGTCGTCGAAGGCAACGTACGTCTCACACTGAATGATCAGGAATATGATTTGGGAACAGGTGGATATGCCTATATCCCGCCAGGGTCGGATTGGACATTGCACAACCGGTCGGACGCCGTGGCGCGCTTTCACTGGGTCCGCAAAGCCTATGACGCCGTACCTGGATTGCCCGCACCCGACCCAATCATCACAAATGAACGTGACGTAGCGCCGGTAGAGATGCCCGGAACCGAAGGCCGCTGGTCCACAACCCGCTTTGCCGACCCGCAAGACCTGCGCCACGACATGCATGTCAACATCGTCAATTTCGAGCCCGGCGGCGTGATCCCTTTTGCCGAAACCCATGTGATGGAACATGGGCTTTACGTGCTCGAGGGCAAAGCGGTCTACCGCCTCAATCAGGATTGGGTCGAGGTCGAGGCGGGCGACTACATGTGGCTGCGCGCCTTCTGCCCTCAGGCCTGTTACGCGGGTGGGCCGGGGCGATTCCGCTATCTGCTGTACAAAGACGTAAACCGGCATATGCCGCTCTCGGTGTCGCGCTAATGCGGGTTTCATCGCATTTTATCCCGGCAGGGGTTCACACTCGCCCCGGAATTTGCTGAAATCCCGGCATATTCCACTGTTTGAGTACTGGAGACTGGCCGATGAACCTGCGTACCCCCCTGATGGCACTGGCCGCAATCGCATTGGTGGCCGCCTCGGTTTCCACACCGGTCGCAGCAAAAGATGAAACCAAATCGGTCTTTGTCATGAGCCGCACCTGGGCCGTGACCAAAGTATCGGATGAGCCCGTCATCTACCGTGCCACGCGCGACAATAACAACCTCAACCCCTTTGGTCCGCCACCGCGCCTGCGTACCCTGCAAGCCATTGCAGCAATCCAGCAAGCAACGGGCTGCAAGCCGATCGTGACCAGCATGTATCAGAACATCTCGGGGCAGTTTTTCTCGCAGGTCAGTTGCGGTTGAAATTGGTACAATACTTTCATTGAGATCGCCTGATCTGCCTGCCATAGCTTGCGCATGAAACTCGCGATCAATGGATTCGGCCGCATCGGCCGCACAATCCTGCGGCAGGTTCTGGCCCAGCCGCAAGGATCAGATATCGAGCTGGTGCTGATCAACGACATCGCGCCGCTCGATACCTGCGCCTATCTGTTCAAATACGACAGCACCTTTGGCCCCTATGCGGGGGACGTCGCCGCGCACGACAATGCTCTTGTCATCGAAGGACGCAAAGTGCCTATGACGCACAGCTCCGATTTGACGAACGTCGATCTGACCGGCGTTGATGTTCTGCTCGATTGCACCGGGATCGCGCGCACATCTGATGTGGCCTGCCGGGGTCTGGCTTCCGGGGCGCGCAAAGTTCTGATCTCGGGCCCCTCGCCCGCCGCTGAGTTGACGGTGGTTCTGGGCGCGAATGACGATCAACTCGGCGATGCCAGTGTTGTCTCGAACGCGTCCTGCACCACCAATGGCCTTGCGCCGTTGGTCCAGGTTTTGGACCAGATCGGCGGTATCATCTCAGGTCACATGACCACCATCCATTGCTATACAAACAGCCAGCCGATGGTCGACGCACCCCGCGGCGACCTTGCGCGGTCGCGGGCGGGGGCACTGTCGATGGTACCGACGACCTCCAGCGCGACGCATCTGATCGATGTTGTTCTGCCGCATTTGGCCGGGCGCATTTCAGGCGCGGCGGTGCGGGTTCCGACAGCCAGCGTTTCAGCTGTGGATCTTGTTGTGACGCTGGAACGCGGGATGAGTGCGCAAGCCTTCGATGCAAAATTCCGCATAGCTGTGGACGCCTCGGCCGTGCTTGGCTGGACCGATCTGCCGCTGGTTTCTTCCGACCTGAGAACCCGCCCTGAATCGCTGATCATTGCAGGCCCCGAAACCCGAATGGTGGGCGAAAATCAGGTGCGCGTTTTCGGCTGGTATGACAACGAATGGGGTTTCTCCGCCCGCATGCTCGACGTCGCCCGATTGATGGCAAAGGACTGATCCAAACCACCCGCAGCGGGCGGGCCTGCCCGCGCGCTGCCCGACCCAACGGGTCATGGTGCATCTTTGATGCGTCCTGACCGGGCGGGAGCGCGCCGAGATCAGCCTGCGACCACCTCATATGGCGTGTCGAACCAATGCTCCTCAAGATTTGCGCCCTCACCGATACGGTCGACCACAGCAAACAAACCGGGGGCATGTAGCGGGGTCAGCACGCCGTGCCAGGTGCCCCGATGGTAGTTCACCGCCTGCCCTGGCTTTGTCAGGAAAGCCTGCGGATCACCGGGCACACCATCGTGATCGGGTGCGACGATCACCAGAAAGGGTTGATGGGTCATCGGGATGAACGCCTGGCTGCCCTCGGGATGACGCTCGACCATATCCAGCACGTAGGGCAGCGCGCGCGGATTGGCGTTGAACAAGCTGATCCCGGCGCGCCCGTCAGTGAACTCCAGCAACGCGCGGTCATGATAGCGTCCGCATTGCCCTTGATTGATGATCTTGTCCGGATCGCCGGACAGCTCAATCACATCCCCAAATGACGCGAAAGCCGCGGCGGTTAGCGGCGTGGCGACGATCTGGCGGCTCATGAGGGCAATATGTCCCGCAGCCGAAACTCGGCGATACGTTCCACCTGGCGGCAGGCTTCAGCAAACTCCGTGTCCCGCTCCTGTTCGATACGCCGTTGAAAAGCGGCCAGGATTGAGGCCTTGTCGTGACCCCGGACGGCGATGATAAAGGGAAAACCGAATTTCTCAATGTACCGTGTGTTCAGATCGGTGAAGGCTGCGCGCTCCTCATCTGTCAGCGCATCCAACCCGGCTGAGGCTTGCTCGGACGTGCTTTCAACGGTCAGCCGCTTGGCCTGCGCCAGCTTGCCCGCCAGATCGGGATGCGCAGTCAAAACACCCAATCGTTCGGCATCAGAGGCCGACCTGAACATCCGCGCCAAGGCGTTGTGCAACCCGCCTGCGGTGTCATGCGCGGGCCCAAGCTCCAGATCATAGGCCCTATCTGCGATCCAGGCCGAGTGTTCGAAAATACCCCCGTAGGCTTCGACAAATGCGTCCCGCTCCATCTGCGATGGCTTTGGATTGGATTGCGGCGGGTGGTTCTGCGCCCAGTGTTCAGCAATCTGCAACCGTGTGGCAAACCATACATCCGAGAAGCTGCGCGCATAGTCCAGGAACCGTTTCAGCGCCATGACGCGCCCCGGTCGCCCGATCAGACGGCAATGCAGGCCAATCGATAGCATCTTGGGGACGCCGGCCTCACCTTCGGCATAGAGCGCATCGAAACTGTCCTTCAAGTACGCATAGAACTGATCGCCCGCATTGAACCCTTGCGGCGTGGCAAAGCGCATATCGTTGCAATCCAGCGTGTAGGGCACGATCAGCTGATCCCGACCGACGATCTGTGTCCAATAGGGCAGATCGTCGTCATAGGTGTCGGCGACATAGGCGAACCCACCTTCTTCGCTGACCAGACGCACCGTGTTCACAGAACAGCGCCCGGTGTACCAGCCGCGCGGGCGCTCGCCGACGACCTCGGTGTGAAGCCGGATTGCCTCGGCAATCTGGGCGCGTTCCTGCGCCTCGGGCATGTCCTTGTGTTCGACCCATTTCAGACCATGGCTGGCAATCTCCCAACCGGCGTCCTTCATGGCCGCAACCTGATCCGGGGATCGTGCCAAGGCGGTGGCTACACCATACACCGTGATCGGCAGGTCCTTCATCAGCCGGTGCAACCGCCAGAACCCAGCGCGCGCGCCATATTCGTAGATCGATTCCATGTTCCGATGGCGCTGACCCGGCCATTGCGCGGCCCCGACGATTTCGGACAAAAACGCCTCGGACGCGTCGTCGCCATGCAGAATACAGTTCTCGCCACCTTCTTCGTAATTCAGCACAATCTGAACCGCGATTTTCGCCCCCCCCGGCCATTTAGCATCCGGAGGGGTGGCACCGTATCCGATCATATTCCGTGGGTAACGCGGTGGCTGCATAGGGACTTCCGAATTTTGAACTGTTTCGACAGGCATATCCTAGAAATCCAGCGATGATTATCAAATCAAACCGAACGCTGTTTCGGCTTCTTTCGGCATTTCCCCTGTTTTGATGTTTGTTTCAGAGTGTGACAAACCAAATGACACATCAAAGGAGAGACTTGTGGCTGGTTATCTGACAACTCACGTTCTGGACACAGCGCTCGGTTGCCCTGCCGAAGGGCTAAAGATCAAACTATTTGAGCTATCCGGTAATGAGCGCCGCGAACTCGCTGCAATGGAAACGAACTCCGACGGTCGCACCAACAGCCCGATACTGCCGCAGCACGCATTCCGAACTGGCGTTTTTGAATTGATCTTCGATGTAGAGGACTACTTTCTCCTAAAGGGTCACACCACGGAAGATCCCATGTTCCTTGATCAGATCCCAATCCGGTTTGGCATTTCAGATGCCGAGGCGCATTATCACGTGCCGCTGCTTTTGTCGCCTTACGGCTATTCGACCTATCGCGGCAGTTGATCTGTCAGGTTTCGGCGCTCCGCACAAAGCCACTGATCCGCTCGATCATGAAATCCATGAACAATCGGGCCTTGGGGTCCTGATGGCGTCGATGGGTGTAAAGGCACGCCATCTGAACCGGAACCGGAGGCGTGTCTTGTGCTACCGTAACGAGGCGCCCGGCAGCCAAGTGCTCTGCCACTTCAAAAACAGGCTTCATCGCAATGCCTTGGCCTGACAAAGCCCAATCGGTCAGCACGTCCCCATCATCACATTCAAAGCGACCCGACACGGCAAACCGTTTCGGGCCGTCAAGGGTTTGCAACATCCACTGAAACTCGGTTGCACCGGGAAAGCGAAGATTCAAGCATTCGTGTTGGCCTTTGATCAGGTCCTCGCCGGATCGTGGCATACCCTGTCGCTCCACGTAATCAGGTGCTGCGCACAACACCCGCTGACAATCTGCGATCTTGCGAATACGCAGGGTGCTGTCTTCTGGTTGCCCGATGAAGAAGGCCAGATCCAGCCCTTCGGTCGTCAGATCAACAGACCTATCCGTCAGGCGCAATCGAACATCAATTTCGGGATAGTCGGCGAGAAAATCAGGCACATGCGGGGCCAGCAACCGCCGCCCTACCCCCAGCGGAGCCGCTACAAACAAGGAGCCGCGCGGCGCTTCGGTCAGATGCGTCACCTGCGCCTCGGCCTCATCCACCGCATCCAGCACCGCCACCGCACCGGGGTAGAACGCCTTGCCTTGCTCGGTCGGAGACAGGTTCCGCGTTGTGCGCTGAAACAAGCGCACGCCCAGATGATCCTCAAGCTGCGAGATTCGCGCCGAGGTCACCGCGGGTGAAATGCGCAAATCGCGCCCGGCGGCGGACATACTGCCCAAATCATAGACACGAACAAAGGTACGGATATTGTCGAGATAGGACATCTTATCGTTTTTTTTGATACAGTTTGACAATATACGGGAATACCGAAGAAAACTCCCTTTGCCTAGTGTGGCGGCACCTTATCGGAGACCTCTAAAAATGTACGACTTCGCCGTGTTCTGGGACTGGATGGCCTTTGCCGTGCGCTGGCTGCATGTGATCACGGCCATGGCCTGGATCGGATCATCCTTTTACTTCATCGCGCTGGATCTGGGCTTAAACCGCAACATCCCAGGCCCGGCGGATGGCGAGGAATGGCAGGTGCATGGCGGCGGCTTCTATCACATCCAGAAATATCTGGTCGCGCCCGAGCGGATGCCCGACCACCTGACCTGGTTCAAGTGGGAGAGCTACTCGACCTGGCTGAGCGGCGCGGCGCTGTTGATGATCGTCTACTGGGTCGGCGGAGAGCTTTATCTGATCGACGCGGAAAAGGCTGATCTGGCGCTGTGGCAGGGCATTCTGATCTCTGCGGCTTCGCTGACTGTCGGATGGCTAGTCTATGATTTCCTGTGCAAATCCGGGCTGGGTGAACGCCCGACCCTGCTGATGGTCCTGCTGTTCGTGCTGCTGGTGGTCATGGGATGGGGGTACAACCAGGTTTTCACCGGTCGCGCGATGATGCTGCATCTGGGCGCTTTCACCGCCACGATCATGACGGCGAATGTGTTCTTCGTCATCATGCCGAACCAGCGCATCGTTGTGGATGACTTGAAGAACGGGCGTAGACCGGACCCGAAATACGGCAAGATCGCCAAGTTGCGCTCGACGCATAACAACTATCTGACCTTGCCGGTTCTGTTTCTGATGCTGTCGAACCACTATCCGCTGGCCTTCGCCACCGAATACAACTGGATCATTGCGGCATTGGTGTTCCTGATGGGCGTAACGATCCGGCACTACTTTAACACCCTCCATGCACGCGCTGGAAACCCCACCTGGACCTGGTTGGCCACGGCCCTGTTGTTCATCGCCATCATGTGGCTGTCGACAGCGCCAATGTACAAGCCCCTGGAAGAGGCCGAAGCCCAGCCACTGACACCGTATGAACAGCGCTTTGCCGCCGCAGACGGGTTTGCCGAAGCGCATGATATCGTTCTGGGTCGCTGCTCCATGTGCCATGCCCGCGAACCGGTCTGGGAGGGTATCCTTTGGGCCCCCAAAGGCGTGTTGCTTGAAACCGAGGCTGATGTCGCGCGGAATGCGAAACAGATCTACCTACAAGCCGGTATCACCCACGCGATGCCCCCGGCCAATATCACCTACATGGAGCCCGAAGATCGCGACGCGATCATCCGTTGGGTCCGCAACGCCGGGCTTTGACGCGCGCGTGAGTTCGCGCTGGCGAATGTTTCCCCCTTCCCCCGGGGCGCTCCAAATGATCTAACTTAACCTTAGTCAGCCGCGTCATTTAGGCGGCATAAGTGATTTCGAGTTTGGGGGCAGTTGGAGCCATCTGATGCAGGGATACAAGCCGCAGCGCGGTCTTACATGCTGGCTATTTGCTGCGCTGATGGTCTTTGCGCCCGCGATTGCCGAAGCATTGGAGACCACGCTGACCGCGCCCGGCGCCCCAAAAGAGGTGGTCGAACGGCTAAAGGAAACCTCCTCAATCACCACGGCTGAAGAACGGGGTCTGGACACACCGCTTGAAATTCTATCTGCCGCGCTTTCTGATTATCGAACACTGGTTCAAATTCTATATGATGAGGGGTATTTCAGCCCTGTCGTCAGCATCAAGCTGGATGGGCAGGAAGCGGCAGAGATGAGCTCGCTCACCGTACCAACCCAGATCAAGCGCGCGGTGATTACGATTGAGCCTGGACCAACCTTTACCTTCGGCACCGCAATCGTGCAGCCGCAGGCGCCGGATACCGAACTGCCCGAAGGCTTTGCCACCGGCAAACTGGCAACAACGGGCGCTATTCAGCAAGCCGCCTCTGCCGGCGTGCGCGCCTGGAAAGATGCAGGCCATGCAAAGGCCGATGTCGCAGATCAGCGCGTCATAGCACGCCATGCGCAGGCGCAGCTGGACGCCGAAATCGACCTTGATCCGGGGCGGCGGCTGACCTTTGGCAAGATGTTTATCAAGGGCGATACAGACGTACGCCATCGGTCGATCGAAAAGATCGCCGGGTTTCCCACGGGTCAGGTCTATTCGCCTGCACAGGTGCAGAAGGTTGGAACACGCTTGCGCCGCACAGGTACTTTCAGCACGGTCTCACTGCAAGAACGTGAAACCCCAAACCCGGACGGAACGCTTGATTTTGATGCCACCTTTGAAGACCTGCCCAAACGCCGCCTGACCCTGGGTTTTGAGCTGGCATCGCGAGACGGGATCGACCTGAGTGCAACCTGGACACATCGTAACGTCTTTCGCCGCGCTGAACGGCTGCGGTTCGAAGCCACCCTAAGAAACATCGGCGGGTCGGAAGATCTGGATGGCCGGATCGGCCTGAGGCTGGATCAACCCGACCGGCTTGGCCCCGATGACAATACGTTCTGGAGTGCGCTCTTGGAACGTCGCAACACCGACAATTACAACGTCTCAGTCGCGTCACTGGCTTATGGTGCCCGGCGCACGTTCTCGGATCAGCTCTACGCAGAAGCCTCGGCGGGCTTTCAATGGTCTGACGCGGATGACGCCTATGGCGACGGGCGCAAATTTCGCTATTTCATTCTGCCCCTCCGGTCAGAATGGGACCAGCGCGACAGTAAGGTCAGCGCAACGAAAGGCTTCTATCTCGACGCACAGGCTATGCCGTTCATCGGTCTGTCCGGCACCGATACCGGGCTGCGGCTATTCTTTGACAGCCGTGCTTACGCAAGCCTTGGAACTGGGGGCAGGCTGGTGCTGGCAGGCCGGATTCAACTGGGCTCGGTCATCGGGCCACCTGCCGATGGGGTAACGCCAGACTTCCTGTTCTTCTCGGGCGGTGCTGGCACTGTGCGCGGCCAACCTTATGAAAGTCTTGGGATTCCGGTTGGTACCGGTGTCGCAGGTGGCAAATCCTTCCTGGGTTTTTCCGGAGAGGTACGAGGTAAGATCACTGACGCCATCTCTCTGGTCGGGTTTTACGATTACGGTATCGTCGATACATCATCCTTCGTGGGCTCAGGCGCCGAAGACCATGCCGGTGCTGGGCTTGGTGTTCGGTACGATCTGGGTGGGTTCGGCCCGCTGCGCGTTGATCTGGCGGTGCCGGTACAAGGCGACACCGGCGATGGCCTGCAATTCTATATCGGGATCGGACAGGCCTTTTGATGCGACGTCTCTCATATCCACTTCTAGTTGGTACCCTGATCGCCGTTCCGATGACCACAGGCGCGCAGGAAGACGACGGAGGCAGTATGATCGAACGGTTTCTTCAGGACACTTTGTCCGGAGACAACCAGAACGTCACTGTCAAAGGCCTAGAGGGCGCGCTGAGCTCGCGTGCGACGATTCAGGAAATCTCGGTCGCCGATGATGAAGGAGTGTGGCTAACCATCAAAGGGGCAGAGCTGGACTGGAATCGCCTCGCCCTGATCCGAGGACGGTTTTCAGTCAATGCCCTGACCGCGCAGGAGATCGATGTTGCGCGTGCGCCTGGCACAACAACAACCGAAGACCCACCGCCTTCGGCTGAAACACAACCTTTTCAATTGCCGGAGCTGCCCGTTTCGATTGAAATCGGTGAAATCCGTGTTGACGAATTGGCATTGGGACAACCGCTGATCGGGGTCGCAGCAGAGCTGAAAGTGACCGGGAACCTGTCTTTGGCAGATGGGACGCTGGATACCGAGCTGGACATCACGCGGCTAGATCGCGCAGGGGATGAGATCACGCTTTCAGCCGGATTCCAGAATTCAAATAGCCAGATCGATCTGGATTTGAACGTGACCGAAGCCTCGGGCGGTCTGATCTCCACCGCGTTGCGGATTCCCGATAGCCCACCTATCCGCTTGAGCGCCAAGGGCTCGGGCCCACTTACGGATTTCACCGCCGATATCGGCCTGAGCAGCGACGGCCAGCAACGTGTTGGCGGACAGGTCAGGCTGCGCGCCGCCCCTGATGTGGATGATACCGCCGCGGACGGTATTGCCTTTACTGCAGATATCAGTGGCGACATGACCCCGTTTGTGGCCGATGACATGGATGTTTTCTTTGGTCAGAACACACGCTTGCTGGTCGATGGCCAAACGCAGCCCGAAGGCGCGTTGATCGTCAACGATCTGGCCTTCACCTCACAAGCGCTGAAACTGGAGGGCAAGCTCGAACTGGCAACCGGTGGAACGCTGCAGCTTGCCGCGCTGCAAGGACGGATTACACCGCCAAATGGCGAAACCGTTGTCTTACCGGCCTCAGGCGGAGAAACATCAATCGAAGCGGCCCAGATTTCAGCGCTGTTTGATCAGGCAAATGGCAACCTTTGGGATCTGAGCTTAACGGCGGATGCGTTCAAATCCCCCCAAATTGCCCTGGAGCGCGCGCAGATTACCGCGCAAGGCTCGTTGGAACAGGGGAATGTGACCAAGGTTGAAGGTGATGTTCAGGCCGCACTTGACGGCATTGATCTGGAAGACCCCGCGCTGAACAGGGCATTGGGGGATCGGGTCACGCTGGACGGGCTGTTCGACTACAGCACCGATGAAAACTTGAACCTTTCGGGGTTTGAACTGGTCGGGACCGACTACACACTGGGTGTTGACGCATTGATCAGCGGCTTGACCAGCGGTTTGAACATTGACGGCTCAGCCACGCTGGATGCAACCGATCTGTCCCGATTTTCCGACCTTGCCAAACTGGACCTTGGGGGTCAGCTGTCGGCGCGGCTGACAGGCAGCGGGTCCCCGTTGGAGGGGAGCTTTGACGGCAAGTTGGACCTTCAAGGCAATGATCTATCCACCGGGCGTGATGACATAGACCCGGTTATTCAGGGCGAAACAACGATAACCGTGGACGCCAAGCGCGGAACAGATGGCATCACGCTGCGCGATTTCACCCTGATCGCGGATGCTGCACGGGTACAGGCCAACGGGACCGTCACAACACCTGATGGCAACCTGTCCATCGATGGCCAGGTCAAACTATCCGCCCGTGATCTATCCGTTTTTTCAGGGCTGGCGCAGCGGGACCTGGGTGGGTCGCTACAGGCCAGTTTGGATGGCAAGGGAACGGTACAGACCCTTGAATTCGATGGCACCGCAAGCGTCACAGGTCGAGACATCAAAACCGGAATGGACGAGATTGATCCGCTGCTGAGCGGTGAAACCTCGGTCGTGTTTGACGGGTCGCTGTCGCAAGATCAGATCACGATCCGGCAGGCTACGGTGAATGGCCAAGCTGTCTCTGGTCAAGTCGCTGCCACAATCGACGATCCGACCGGAGAGGTTGCGGTCGACGGAGAGGCCAGCCTGAACATCCCGGACCTGTCCCTCTTCTCAGGGCTGGCCAAGCGAGAATTGGGCGGTTCCGTTGATGCAAATGTTGAAGGAAATGGGGCTGTCGGCAGCAAGGCTTTCGACGTTAAGGGCACAATTGCAGCGGACGATATCCGCACCGGAATCGACCAGTTGGATGGGCTGGTTCAGGGCCGAACTACCCTGAACGTAGACGCGTTGAACGGTGATGAAGGATTGAACATTCGCACCTTACGCCTGCAGGGCACGGCCCTATCTGCGACTGCATCGGGCCAACTGAGCCGCGAGGCGGGTGGGCTAGACTTCACCGCTGCGCTGGACAATCTCGGACGGCTTTCAAACACACTATCCGGCCCACTGAGCCTGGATGGTAATGTTGCCCCTACCGGTTCGGGGTTGGAGGGAAAGCTCAACCTACAAGGACCCGACAGCTCGTATGCAAGTCTGACAGGCACGGTTGACACAGACGGCGCAGCCGATCTGGATTTTGACGCCAAGTTCAATCGGATCGAACGCTTTGCCCCCGATTTCCCCGGGACAGTAGCCGCGACCGGAAATGCAAAACGAGCCAAGGGCGTTTGGACCATCGATGCCAAAGCCGAAGGACCTGCGGGGATCAACAGCACCGTGGCTGGGACGTTTGACGAGACCACCGGCACTGCGGATCTGAGGGCTCAGGGCGGGCTCAACCTGGGGATCGCCAACGTCTTCCTCACACCCAACAAAATCGATGGTTCGGCCCGGTTCGACCTTGCGTTGCAAGGAGAGCCAGCGCTGGAGTCGCTGCGGGGGTCGATCACCACATCCGGGACATCCTTCGCCATTCCCACCGCGGGTCAAACCGTGACTGGGATCAGCGGATCGGTCGATCTGGCGCAAAGCCGCGCCACGATCTCGCTAAACGGTGGCATGCGTGCCGGTGGTCGATTCTCCGTCACGGGACCGGTCGATCTGAAACCACCCTTCAATGCGCAGATCACTACGCGGCTGGACAACCTCGTTTTAACGGATCAATTGCTGTACGAGACCAAGCTAAACGGCCAGATCGCGATGACCGGGGCCCTGGCCGGGAACAGCAGCCTGGCAGGGCAGATCACCTTTGAGGAAACCAATATCAACCTTGCGGCAGCCTCTGGCGCGGTAGGTGCTGCACCGATCCCCGAGATCACGCATATCGGAGAAAGCCGTGCGCAATACATCACCCGAGAGCGCGCGCAGCTGGTCACAAAAGACCAATCTGGCCAAAGCGCCTCCAGAATCGCGCTGGACATCATATTATCTGCACCCAAAGCCGTGTTCGTGCGCGGGCGCGGCGTTAATGCTGAACTGGGCGGGCGCATCGCTATTGGCGGCACCACGCGATCTGTAGTGCCATCGGGTCAAATCGAACTGATCCGAGGGAATTTCGACATATTGGGGCGCCGCCTTGCGCTGACCAAAGGGATCGTAACGCTACAGGGCGATTTGACCCCGTATGTCGAGTTCGCCTCATCAGCCAGCACACCCGACGGAACCGCAACGATCGAGATCGCAGGTCCGCTGGATGCGCCAGAGGTTGATGTCTTTTCCGACCCCGAGCGCCCGGCCGAAGAAGCCCTGGCCATGCTTCTGTTTGGAAATCGCTTTTCGGAACTGTCCCCCTTTGTCATCGCGCAGATGGCGGCGTCACTGGCACAACTGAGCGGTGCCGGGGGCGATGCCACCAAAGGGTTGCGTGAATCTACCGGTGTGGATTCAGTCGACATCGGAGCGACCGAAGGCGGCGCAGGCCGTCTGGGCGCCGGTGCTTATTTGGGGGACAATCTGTACACCGATTTCACCGTCAACACCGAAGGCGATACCGAGGTGAACCTGAACTTGGACATCAACGACAACTTCACCGTCCGAGGGACTGTAGACGGGCGTGGTGAAACCGGGATTGGTCTGTTCTTCGAGCGTGACTACTGAAGGCTCACTTGAAACAAAGCTGCCAATACAAAAAAGGCCGATCCAAAGACCGGCCTTTTCCTGCAATCTGGCGTTCGATCAGAAGTTAAACTGAACACCAAAGTCGGCGATGGTCTGAGCTTCGCCCGCACGACCGACCTTTTCACGACCAACTGCACCGCGCAGCGTTGCGCCGTTGCCAAGATCATAGATCGCGCCAACACCATATTGCTGCGTATCACCTTCGGCCGAACCATCACCGTAAGCTGCTGTGATGGTGGTGGCGGCACCAAGATTGTAGGCAAGCGACGCACCATAAACAGTGCCGTCGGTCTCTTCTCCAAAATCGTTGACCGGCGTGTCACCATCACGTCCAACGAACAGTGTTCCGCTGAAGTCTCCGAGCTCAGCCCCCAGTGCCAGAACAATCAGATCCTGTTTGTCGCCGCCAGCAACGGCTTCGGTCTGACCGTAGATCACTGTGGCAGAATAATTGTCGAAGATGTATGTCGCACTGACGTCCCAGCGATCTGCGCCATTGATGGCATCGGTGTCATAGGACGCACCAAAGGCCAAGTCTCCAACCGCATATTGGAAGAACACCGCATTCGAACCTGCGCCGGTCGATGAATACTCCAGGAAATCATAATCGACACCGGAATATTGACCCAGAAACTCTTCTAGGCCCGGTTCGTTACCAAAGTACAGGTCTGAGTTGTCAAATGCGCCAGAGACGTTGCCCGCATCGACACGCAGACCGCCAAAGATGACCGAGAAGCGGGCACCGTTCAAACCGGCTGTGTTTGCCTCGCCGGTATCGCTGTCTTCATCGGCCTGCAATCGAACGCGCGCCGAGAATCTGACCCCGGTATCCGTTTCCACATCCCCGTCGATGTTTAGACGAAAGCGGGAAACCAGAATTGTGTCGCTCACATTCGAGTCGGATGATCGATCTTCCTGATAGCCGATACCAAAACGGCCATAACCGCTGAATTTCACCTCTGCTGCCGCGACACTAGCAGTCGCGATTAGCGCTGTTGTTGCGAAGAGAACATGTTTCATGTCGTTTTCCGTAAATGTGTGAATAGGCGAGCTATGAAATTTCGCTCGAGCCCTAATCGAACAGATCAGTTCAGTTCACAAGATGCTCAGAACAGTTTTTACCCAGCGCTTTCTTTGACCTGCCTTTACGCGGGCTGCTTTGGCGGGAAAACACCTCATCAAAAGGGGCGCTCTTGTGTTTACCAAGCGGTACGCGAACATGGTGTGTGAAATTGGTAACCTATTGTTAACACTGAGCATATGATCCACTTAATTGCTTCTAGATCTTCGGAGCCCCGAAGCGGAACAGCGTAGTGAGCCTTTTGCACGGATCAGGGGCACACGTCCCAAAAACCACAGTTTCAAGACTCAAATATTTGTGATCCAGCCTAGCCCTTGTAAAGTTTCTTTCTGATACCTAATGCGCCCAAGGTAAGTAGCATGTGATGCCTGCACCGAAGTTGGCACCACGTTATTCTGGACGATTTCACCGCCACTTTGAACGGGTACGAATGAGGCCCAACATTCAGGGCGGAACGGGTTGTCCACGCAAACATCTCTGATCTCGAAAAATACCAACAACCATGATGGGGACTCAGAGACTGATCTGGAGCGGTCTATCGACCTCAATTCATACCTGATTCAGGGCGACAAACGAATTGAGGCCGAACCGTTCACGCCTCAACCCTCAGGAAACAGGGTATCTCGCTCATCGTGATGAATTATTAGCGGCCAGAAATAAATAAAGACTTGGAATCAATATATTAAAGAACATGTCGCGAAATTCACTGCGCCCGCAACTCGTGCGACATGAACTGCAGGCCCCATTCGTTACGAGTTTTCGACGTTTCGTACCAAACTCGTTGCCTGCTTCAGACATATATTCGAAGAGGTAGCGTGCTGCGGTTGTTGCAGCGCATTTAACCAGTGTGTTTGGTAACGAGTAATGCCTGATGAAGGAGGGGGTTAAATCCGAAATCGGGGGAAACGAAAGTGGTACTAACAAACCGTTTCAGCATTCAAGCATTTGATACGTTCACCTTCCTGCGTGCCGCTATCCAAATCAGCGAGAAACGCGGGAAGGTGTCCATTTATCCGCGGCCGCCGTTCAAACCTAACCCGAACAGAGTTATGGCCTTCGCGTGATCAGGCTTCGACACTCTGCAGCCCTTCAGAGCAGGCGAGGCTTGCCAACCAATCGCGTACCGCACCGGTGCGACTGCGGGCAACGGTCACTTTCTCACCGTTGCACAGAACGACATGTCCGATCTCATTCAAACTACGTGCGATGTCGACGCAGGAATTGGCAACCCAACACGAACGATGCACCTGCAACCCTGCCCCTGTGGGTAGCTGGGTCAGAATCCCCTTGAATGTAGAGCGCACCAGCACTTCACGATCATCAAGTTGCACAGTCACATAGTGCTGGTTTGCCTGAACGAACTTGATGTCCTTGATCAGAAAGATCTGACCATTTGCCGTCACTACCCCGGTCGCACTGTTCTTGGGAGTATCCTCGATTGAGCCCTGGCTTTCCTCAAGCCTGTCCAGATAGGGCGGTAAAACCCAAACGATAACTATGCTCTCAATCCCGACGATCAGCAGATACTGCGGCAGTAGCATGGGCATATACATGAAATCTGATGTCTGAAACAGATTAAGCACCCAGTTTGTCGCAAGCTCGGCGAACGTCATCGCGCCAAGCGCCACGGGGATACATGTCACAGGCGAGAAGAACCTTTTGATACCCAAAAAACTGCTGCAGCTTGCCTGTACCAGGATCATGAGAAAGGCAGATCCCATGTATCCGATCAACATCGACAACCAATACACCGCACGACCAAACCCGCTTAGACGGTCGGCAAACAAGGAAGATGTCGCGCCGATCAGCAACAGCATCAAAGGCACTAGAAATACGATAAAGTTCCTGGACAGAAAAAAACTGAGCAGGGTGTTCACGGTTGCACGAACCGTCACCCGCGGTAGCACGACATACGTAATGTCGGCCTGTTTCAATCTGAGATACACGTCGTTGAGTGTCATATAGCCCTGCTGCTCTGGTCGCGCCCAAGTCCTTCCCTTTGGGCAATCCCCTTATGATGCCTTTGCTTCTCCTTGCCCTGCCGCGAATGGAGGCGTTCTTGTGACGTTTTCGCGTTCGGGGATGTGTAGAAACAGATAATTATGGCGCAAATGGTGCAAAGAAAGTCCAAAATGATGCAGCAGGGACTGACGTAACGGCACTTAGGAAAAGGGCGGCCCCATCGGACCGCCCTTTCATATTCATCTCTGCCTTAGATCACTCTGCCGCGATGGCGTCTTCGATCTTTTCGACCCGGATCGCCGAGAACTTGAACTCGGGGATTTTGCCATAGGGATCGATGGCCGAATTGGTCAGGATGTTCGCGGCAGCCTCGACATAGGCAAACGGGATGAACACCATATCTTCGGCAATCGCCCGGTCGGCGCGCACCATGATCTCGATCGAGCCGCGACGCGTGGTCAGACGGATCGTCTCACCCGGTTCGATCCTCATCAGTTTCAAGGTGCGCGGGTTCATCGAGCAGTTCGCCTCAGGCTCCACCGCGTCCAGAACGGTGGCGCGGCGGGTCATGGACCCGGTGTGCCAATGTTCCAACTGACGGCCAGTTGTGGCGATCATCGGATAATCCTCATCCGGGGCCTCATCCGGCGGGATGATGCTGGCTGGCGTGAACTTGGCCTTGCCATCCGCACGCGGGAAGCCATCCCCAAACACGATGGATTGGCCCAGATCAGTTTCGCTGAGCGACGGATAAGTGATCGACTCGGTCTCAAGCCGTTCCCAGGTGATGTTGTCGAGAGACTCCATCGTTAGCTTCATCTCGTTGAAAACCTGAGAGACATCCGTGTAGTCCCAATTCAGCCCGATGCGCTGCGCCAGATCGACGGTGATCGCCCAATCCTCACGCGCCTCACCCGGAGGCGCCACAGCCGGACGCACTCGCTGCACCTGACGGTTGGTGTTCGACACGGTGCCATTCTTCTCATACAGCGCCGAGGCTGGCAGGATGATGTCGGCATAGTTCGCCGTTTCGGTCAGGAAGATATCCTGGACGATCATCAGATCCAGCTTGGCCAAGGCCTCGCGCGCATGATTCACATCCGGGTCAGACATGGCTGGATTCTCACCCAAAATATACATCCCCTTGATATTGCGCGCGTAAATCTGGTCGATGATTTCGGTGACAGTCAGGCCCTTTTCATTCGAGAAATCATCCGAGCCCCAGACATCCGTAAACTGCGCCCGAATGCTGTCATCCGTGACCGTCTTATAGTCCGGCAGGAACATCGGGATCAGGCCTGCATCAGACGCCCCCTGCACGTTGTTCTGACCGCGCAGCGGGTGCAGACCCGCACCAGGCTTACCCACATTGCCGGTCATCAGAGCCAGCGAGATCAGGCAGCGAGAGTTGTCGGTGCCGTGGATGTGCTGGCTGACACCCATACCCCAGAAGATCAGACCGGCCTCGGCCTGCGCAAAAGTACGAGCAACGCGGCGCAGCTGATCCGGTTCGATGCCACAGATCGGAGCCATCGCCTCGGGTGAGAACTGGCGCAGGTGCTCTTTCTCGGCCTCCCAATTCTCAGTCCAGCGGTGGATATACTGGCTGTCATAGAGCTCCTCCTCGACGATCACGTTCATGATCGCGTTGAGCATCGAGACATCGGCCCCCGGACGGAACTGCAGCATCTCATCCGCAAACTTCCGCATCCCGACGCCACGTGGGTCCATCACGATCAGCTTGCCGCCGCGCTTGGTGAACTGCTTGAAGTAGGTCGCGGCCACAGGGTGGTTTTCGATCGGGTTGGCCCCGATGATGATCGCCACATCCGCGTTTTCGATCTCGTTGAAGGTCGCAGTCACGGCACCCGATCCCACGTTCTCGATCAGGGCTGCCACCGACGACGCGTGGCACAGACGGGTGCAGTGATCGACGTTGTTGTGCTTGAACCCCTGGCGGATGAACTTCTGGAACAAATACGCCTCTTCGTTGGTGCATTTGGCCGAACCAAAGCCCGCAACGCTGCGCGGGTCTTCCTCGCGCAGGGCTTTTAGCTTGGTCGCAGCCAGATCCATCGCCTCTTCCCACGTCGCTTCGCGGAAATGGGTGTCCAGATTGCCCGGATCGACGTTCAGCCCCTTTTCAGGCGCATCCTCGCGCCGGATCAGCGGCTTGGTTAGGCGGTGGGGGTGGTGAATATAGTCAAAGCCAAACCGGCCTTTAACGCAAAGACGGCCTTCGTTGGCGGGGCCATTGATGCCCTCGACATATTTCACCTTGCCGTCCTTGACCTTCAGCGAGACCTTACAGCCCACACCGCAGAACGGACAGACGCTTTCGGTTTCGCTGTCATAGTCCTTGCTGTCACCCTTCTGCTGGTCGTCCAGCACGGTGGCGGGCATCAGCGCGCCGGTCGGGCAGGCTTGAACACATTCGCCACAGGCCACACAGGTCGAATCGCCCATCGGGTCGTTCTGATCGAATACAACCTGCGCGGTATGCCCGCGACCAGCCATGCCGATCACGTCATTCACCTGCACATCACGGCAGGCGCGGACGCAGAGGTTGCAGTTGATACAGGCGTCCAGATTAACGCGCATGGCAACATGGCTGTCATCCAGCAGGGGGATTTTCTCGGCCTCTTTCGCCGGGAAACGGCTGTCGCTGACATCGTTCAGCTTGGCCATGTCCCAGAAGTGGCTGGAGGTGTCATGGGCTTCTTCCGGCTGGTCGGCCACCAGCAGTTCCATGACCATGGCGCGCGACTTCTCGGCCCGATCGCTGTCGGTTTTCACAACCATCCCGTCCGCCGCAGGGCGGATGCACGAGGCGACCAGCGTGCGCTCACCTTCCACCTCGACCATGCAAGCGCGGCAGTTGCCATCGGGTTTATAGCCCGGTTGCGGCTTATGGCACAGGTGCGGGATGGTGAACCCCTGCCCCTTTGCGGCTTCCCAGATGGTCCAGCCCTGGGGCACGGTGACATCTTCGCCGTTCAGATTGAAGGTGACGGTCTTGGTTGGGCTTGCGTCTAGCATGGCTCTGTCTCCCTTCAGATTTCGTCAGCGAAATGTTTCATAACAAGGCGGATCGGGTTCGGAGCCGCCTGCCCCAGACCACAGATCGAGGCGTCGCCCATGACCTGACACAAGTCCTCAAGCAGGTCCTGATCCCACTTGTCGGCCTGCATCAGCTTGACCGCTTTTTCGCAGCCCGCACGGCAAGGCGTACACTGACCGCAGCTTTCATCCTCGAAGAAGCGCAGCATGTTCAGCGCCGCGTCGCGGGCGGTGTCCTGATCGGACAGAACCACCACAGCGGCCGAGCCGATGAAGGTGCCATGTGGTTGCAGCGTGTCGAAATCCAGCGGGATATCGTCCATCGACGCCGGCAGCAGACCCGAGGACGGACCGCCCGGCTGATACGCCTTGAAACTCTGACCTTCGGCCATGCCACCGGCAGCCTCGATCACGTCCAGAATGGTCGAACCGGCGGGCAGCAGGTAAACACCCGGCTTCGCCACACGGCCAGAGACCGAATAGCTACGCAGTCCTTTGCGACCATTCTTTTCGGTGCTGTTGAGGCATTCCGGCCCTTCGCGGCACACTTTGGTGACCCAATACAAGGTCTCGACATTGTGCACCAAGGTTGGCCGGCCAAAGACCCCAACCTGCGCAACAAACGGAGGACGGTGACGAGGCAGGCCCTTTTTGCCTTCGATCGATTCGATCATCGCGGATTCTTCACCACAGATGTAAGCACCAGCACCCCGGCGCAGGTCGATGTAACCCTTAGCGACGATCCCGGCGTCTTCCAGCGCAGCGATCTCACGGCGCAGGATTTCCAGCACGGCCGGGTATTCGTCGCGCATGTAGATGAAACAGGTCTCTGCCTCGACCGCCCAAGCAGCGATCAGCATACCCTCAAGGAAAACATGCGGCGTGCGTTCCAGATAGTACCGGTCTTTGAACGTGCCGGGTTCGCCCTCATCGCCATTCACGGCCAGATAGCGCGGGCCTTCATTCATGCGAACAAAGCCCCATTTCTTGCCCGACGGGAAGCCAGCGCCGCCCAGACCACGCAGACCCGAGGACAGAACGTCTTCCTGCACCTTTTCCCAATCGCCACTTTCGCGCAGCTCTTTCAGCTTGGCATAACCGCCTTCGGCCTCGTAGGTCGCGAAGGTTTCGTAGTCAGGCAGATGTGCATGAGTGTCATCGGCAGCAATTGCAGCCTGCACCTTTTCGGGGGTCGCGTGGTCGATATGGTTGTGACCAATCTCAAGCACTGGGGCGGTGTCGCAACGCCCCATGCAAGGCGCTCGGACAACACGCACCTCAACCGGATCAAGCCCGTCCTCAAGCGCTTTTTGCAACTGCTGCGCACCGGCCATTTCGCAAGACAGGGAATCACAAACGCGGATCGTCAGCGCGGGCGGAGGTGTCTCGTCTTCTTTCACTACGTCGAAATGAGCATAGAAGGTCGCGGTCTCATAGATTTCAGCCTGTCCAACTCGCATCTCGACCGCCAAGGCGGCGATGTGGTCGGCGCTGATATGGCCGTGCGCGTCCTGAATCAAATGCAGAAATTCAATCAACAGATCGCGGCGACGGGGGCGGTCCCCCAGCAGGCGCGCGATTTCGGCCTGCGCTTCATCCGTGAACTGACGGCCTTTGGGCGTGTGCCGCCCTTTGCCTTTACCTGACTTCCAGACGCCCTTGGGTGCGCCTGATGGCTTGGTATCTAATGGTGCCATGATGCCCTCCGATTAAGGCCCCGTGTCTCATCAGACTAGCATATCGTCAAATCGCATTTGGCAATCGCACGATAACGACACCTTATCATCGCAAAGACGTCACCACAGCGCGCAGCGCCTGTATGGTTGGTAATTCGGGATCCCGGCTTAGGGTCGCCAGACAAATCGGCTTACTAACCACCGGGTCGACCAGAGGCAGCACTTTTGTACCCTTCAGCTCACCCAGAGCATTAACCAGAACTCGTGGGACAACCGCTGCTGCCAGACCTTCGCGCGCCATCACCATTGACGTGGTGAATCCGCTGCTTTCAGCTACGATATCCGGGTGCAGCCCCTGTTCGGTGAAAATTCGATCAAGAATGCGCCGGTTCTGCATCTGCGGCTCAAGCAAGCTCAGTGGGAAATCGGCCACGCGCGACCAGGGGATTGGTCCGGTTTCATCGGTCATATGCGATGGAACCAGCAACACGTAAGTCTCTTCATACAGCGGCTGCACCTGCCTGAGATCGGTACCGATGCTGTCGCCATATGTCACACCGGCATCCAGGCTACCCTCATCCAGCCGGTGCTGGATCGCCGTGGCTGACATAGTCTCAATCCGGGTCACGATGCGTGGATGGGCCTGCCGCAGGTGTTTGGTAAGGCGCCCAGTAAACGCGATCGCGGTCGGGATCACGCCCAGGATCAAGGTCCCGGTGATCTCGCCCTTCGCCGCCAGGACCTGTTGCTCCAACGCTTTGGTGTCATCAAGGATGCGACGGGCGCGCTGGACGATCATCTCGCCTTCTTCAGTCAGCCCTTGAAACCGGTTCGCCCGGCGTACGATCGAAACGCCCAACCGATCTTCGAGATTGCGAATGCGCATGGAAAATGCTGGTTGTGAGATCCCGCATTCCTCGGCCGCTTTAGCAAAGTGGCGATGCCGTGCAAGGGCGTTGAGCAATTGTAGGTCGCGGATTTCAATCATGTAGTGCAGTCTCGGATCTTGGCTTGCCCCCTACACTAGCGGGCTATACGCCCGAGCGGAATGCATGATGCGTTCAAGCCGTAAGCGAGCTATTCCATCAGATCGATGTTACGGGCATTCCATATCGAGACACACTAGACAAATACGTGCGTCCGTAAGAACCTGTGCGCAAACAATATCCAGGGAGATGCTTCAATGAAACTGATTGCGGGTACGGCATTAGCCGTCATTCTGTCCTCGACCCATGCCTTTGCCGCAGGGGAATGCGCGACAGGTAAGACCCTGACGGATGGCACGCTGACAATCGCCACCGGAAACCCGGCCTATTATCCTTGGGTGATGAATGACGCGCCCGAAAGTGGTGAAGGGTTTGAAGCTGCCGTTGCCTATGCGATCGCCGAGAAAATGGGGTTTGGGGCAGACAGTGTTACCTGGGTGCGCACCAGCTTTGACGAAGCCATTCAACCCGGTGCAAAGAACTTTGATTTCAACATGCAGCAATATTCGATCACGCCCGAGCGCGAGGAGATGGTCGATTTCAGCCTGCCCTATTACACTTCGGCCATGGCGGTTCTGACCACGCAAGGTGTGGTTGATGCAGGAGCCGAGGCGACGCTGGACAGCTTGAAGGGCCTGAAATGGGGTGCAGTAGCGACGACCACTGCAATCCCAATGTTAAACGACGTGATACAACCCGCAAGCGATCCCCTACTTTACAATGACAATGCAGATGTGAATGCCGCGATCATGGCCGGCCAGATTGATGCTGCCCTCTACGATCTACCCACGGCCCTGTATCTATCAGCAGTTGTGGTTGAAAACGGGGCATTGCTGGGGCAGTTTTCGCCCGACCAATCAGAAAACCCTGATCAATTCGGCCTTTTGATGGAGGACGGCAATCCACTCAAAGAATGCGTCGACGCAGCCATTTCCGAGTTGGTTGAAAGCGGAGAGCTTGCCGCCATTGAAACCCAATGGCTGTCCGAAGCCACCGGAGTGCCGGTTATCCAGTAGATGAACGACACTTCACTGCAAAAATCCCCCGAACCTAACGGTTCGGGCCAAAGACGCCGCGAGCTCTATGAGGCTGGGGTCAGGCGACGCTCGAACCGTATTGCGCTGATGTCAACGGTCAGTGTGGTCCTTGCGCTGATCATCTTGATCCCGCTTGCCCCCGGTTGGGAGGCTGTTCAGCGCGCCTTTTTCAATGGCAGGGTGTTTGCAGCAACCTTTCCCGGCTTGCTCGAAGCCTTTGTGCTGAACGTGATGATCTTTGCCTGGTCCGCACCGTTGATCGCGGTGACGGGCTTGATGATCGCACTTTGCCGGGATACGCGCGCACCCGCGCTGTTTCCTTTGCGCCTTTTCGGGATCGCCTATACCGACATTTTCCGCGGCCTGCCCGTGGTTCTGGTGATCTACATTATCGGCTTCGGGGTCCCGGGGCTGGGCCTGCCGAGGCCGTGGAACAGCCCGTATATCTGGGGCACCCTGGCGCTGGTTCTGGTGTATTCGGCCTATGTGGCCGAAGTGATCCGGTCGGGCATCGATTCGATCCACCAGTCGCAACGCTCGGCTGCAGCCTCGTTGGGGTTAAGCGCGCAAGACACCATGCGCTTCGTGGTGCTGCCACAGGCCATCCGCAATGTGGTGCCTGCCAATATGAACCTGTTCATCGCGCTGCAAAAAGACGTGGCGCTTTTGTCTTTCATCGGACCGGTTGAGGTGTTTCGTCAGGCTGGCGTCTACAAATCGCTCTATGCGAACTTCACACCCTATGTAGGGGCCGCGCTGATCTTCCTTGCGCTGACCATTCCCGCGACACGCTATGCCGATTACCTGATGAACAAACAAAACCGAGCGCGAACATGACGGCGAAGTTAAGTCTACGAGGTGTGCGCAAAAGGTTCGGCGACCATGAGGTTTGCAAAGGCATCGATCTTGATGTGGCCGAAGGGGAAATGGTCTGCCTGATCGGGGCGTCCGGGTCTGGCAAATCCACGCTGCTACGCTGCATGAACCTGCTTGAGCCTGTCGACGACGGCACGATCTGGCTGGACGGCAAGGATATATCGGAACCCGGGCTGGACCCTCAGCCCGTGCGCCAGCAGATTGGCATCGTGTTTCAAAGCTACAACCTGTTTCCCCATATGACGGCGGTTGAGAACGTGATGCTTGCGCCACGCCGCGTGCACGGCCTCAGCCGGGCAAATCTGCGCCCACAGGTCACACAGCTTTTTGCACGCTTCGGGCTAGAAGACCGAATGCAGCACTATCCCGACCAGCTTTCAGGCGGACAGCAGCAGCGCGTAGCAATCATCCGAGCGTTGGCAATGCAGCCGCAGATCATGCTGTTTGACGAAATCACAAGCGCCTTGGACCCCGAACTTGTCGGCGAAGTGCTGGACGTACTGCGGGACCTGCATCAGCAGGGTATGACCATGGTGCTTGCCACTCACGAGATGGGATTTGCCCGAGAGCTGGCAGACAAGGTCTGTTTTCTGGACGCAGGTCGCATTCTGGAGCAAGGCACACCCGACCAGCTGTTTTCCCAACCACGCGAGCCGCGCACCAAGGTCTTTCTGTCGCGCGTCCTCTGACCCTTTGCATCTTGAGCGCTGGGTGATCTCAGCGCGAATCGCAATGCCCGTTGCGAGACTTTAGGTGTTGAACAGAAAGTGCATCACGTCACCATCTTTGACTATGTAGCCCTTCCCCTCGGCCCGCATCTTGCCTGCTTCTTTGGCACCCTGTTCGCCATTCGCGGCAATGTAGTCGTCATAAGCAATGGTTTCGGCCCGGATAAAACCCTTTTCGAAATCGCCGTGGATCACACCCGCGGCCTGCGGTGCGGCAGTGCCGGTGCGGATGGTCCAGGCGCGAGCCTCTTTCGGGCCAACGGTGAAATAGGTTTCCAGTTTCAGCAGGTCGTAGCCCGCGCGGATCAGACGGTCGAGGCCGGGCTCTTCCAGACCCATCTCCTCAAGGAACATCTGGGCCTCATCCTCTTCCAGCAGGCTGATCTCTTCTTCGATTTTTGCGCTGATGATGACATGCGAATTGCCTTGGGCTGCCGCCATTTCGGCAACCTTGGCCGAATATACATTCCCTTCGGCCGCTTCTTCTTCGGACACGTTGCAAACGTAAAGTACCGGCTTGGTCGTCAGCAGCTGCAGCATCTTCCAGGCCTTGGCGTCCTCGGCAGATACCTCGACCAAACGCGCGGGCTTGCCGTTTTCCAACATCTCTTGCGCCTCGGCCAGCAAACGGTCTTGCTGCTGCGCCTCTTTGTCATTGCCCTTCAGCTTGCGCACCAGATTGGCGCGGCGCTTTTCGATGCTTTCCAGATCGGCCAGAATTAACTCGGTCTCGATCGTGTCCGCATCGGCCACCGGGTCGACGCGACCGTCTACATGGGTCACATCACCATCTTCGAAACAGCGCAGCACATGGGCAATGGAGTCGGTCTCACGGATATTGGCCAGAAACTGATTGCCCAGCCCTTCCCCCTTGGAGGCGCCCTTCACCAGACCAGCAATATCCACGAAGGTCATGCGCGTCGGGATGATCTGTTTCGACGAGGCAATCGCCGCCAGCTTGTCCAGACGATCATCAGGTACGGCCACATCACCAACATTGGGCTCAATCGTGCAAAACGGGAAATTCGCAGCTTGCGCCGCAGCTGTTTTGGTCAGCGCGTTGAACAGGGTCGACTTGCCCACATTCGGCAGACCCACGATTCCCATTTTAAAGCCCATGATGGCCTCCTGAAGCGATGTGACGGCGTCTTCTATGCACCTGAGTTGGAATGCGCAAGCAGTAGCTCATACCCTCGAGACATGGGGCCGATAGGTCACATCACAAAACTGTTCCTCAATCGTGTTCTTGTACCGATTGAAAAATACGATTTAGGGTAACCACTTAGCGCATGTAGACATAACAACTGAAGAATTTCGGCTATGAAGACTTTTCTTTTCGCGTCCTTGATTGCATTTGCCACCCCGGCAGTTGCGCAGGCCCAGACTGTGATCTTTGGGGCCGGCTATGCAGATTATTCTGACAATGCATCGGTGGATCAGGGCATTGTATCCCTTGAATATCAGCATCGCCCCTTCTATCAGGCAACCCGGTTCAGCGCGACCTGGGGTGCGGCCCTTTCGGTCGACGAAGACGGCGATACCCATTTCGGCGCAGGCCTGGTCGGCATCTACAATCTAAATGACCGCTGGTTCGTCGAGGGCAGCGTGATGCCCGGCTATTACAACGAAGGCAACGATCTGAACGATCTGGGCGGCAATTTTCAGATCCGCAGCTTGCTGGGGCTAGGCTATACCTTAAATGGCGGGAACAAAGTGTCGGTGGCGATCACTCACAAGTCCAATGCCAGCACAGAGGAATTCAACCCCGGCGTAAACGCGGTGCTCGTGCGGTATCATCTGGGCTTCTAAGCCGATCAGACCCGGGCGGGATTGATTTTCGGGCAAAGTTTCTGCACATCAGGTTCAAACCTGACTGCAAGGACACCTGATGACCCGTATCGACGCGAAGTTCGCCGCCCTGAAAGCCGAAGGCAAGAAAGCATTTGTTGCCTATATCATGGCGGGCGATCCCGACTACGACACCTCGCTCGAGGTGGTCAAAGGCCTGCCTGCTGCAGGCGTCGACGTGATCGAGCTGGGCCTGCCTTTCACCGACCCGATGGCGGATGGGCCCACCATTCAGGCCGCGGGTCAACGGGCGCTGGATCAGGGCATGACGCTGAAGCGTACCCTCGACCTGGCCCGTAGCTTCCGCGAAACAGATCACACCACACCGATTGTTCTGATGGGCTACTACAATCCGATCTACAGCCACGGCGTCGATGCGTTTCTATCTGACGCCAAGGCCGCAGGGATCGATGGGCTGATCGTCGTGGACTTACCGCCGGAAGAAGATGACGAGCTTTGCCTGCCAGCGCAGGCTGCGGGCTTGAATTTCATCAGGCTCGCCACACCCACAACCGATGATAAACGCCTGCCTCGCGTTCTGCAGAACACCTCTGGCTTTGTCTACTATGTGTCGATTACCGGAATCACTGGCGCGGCTGAGGCTGAGGCCACAAACGTGGGCCCCGAGGTCGCGCGGATCAAATCCGCAACTGATCTGCCTGTGATCGTGGGTTTTGGAATCAACACACCCGAGAAATCGCGCGCCATCGCATCGGTCGCGGATGGAGCAGTCGTAGGCTCAGCCATCGTCAGCCAGATCGGTGCGGGCAAACCCGTGCTTGAAGTGCTGGAATTTGTAAAAACGCTGGCGGATGGTGCGCATTCCGTCTGACTTTCGTCACCAAGAACAAAACCGAAGCCGCAGTCAGCCCCTTCTGACTGCGGCTTTCGTTGTACGGGCATGTCCACCAACCGCAATTATCCAGCGTTGCGATCTTTGGTGCAAATTGGTAAAGAAAACAAACCAATCCTTCAAGGGCCGGACAAATGCCAGTCATCACCACCATCGACGACCTAAAACGTATCTACGAACGGCGCGTGCCGCGCATGTTCTATGACTACGCCGAAAGCGGCAGTTGGACTGAACAGACCTTTCGCGAAAACAGCTCGGATTTCGAACAAATTCGCCTGCGTCAGCGGGTCGCTGTGGACATGGCCGGGCGTTCAACCGCGTCTCAGATGATCGGGCAGGATGTCGCGATGCCTGTAGCGCTTGCCCCAGTAGGTTTGACCGGTATGCAACATGCCGATGGCGAGATGAAAGCGGCCAAGGCAGCCGAGGAATTCGGTGTCCCGTTTACGTTATCGACGATGTCCATCAATTCGATTGAAGATGTGGCAGAGTATACCAGCACACCCTTCTGGTTTCAGCTCTACACTATGAAAGACACCGACTACGTCAACCGACTGATCCAGCGCGCAAAAGATGCCAAATGTTCGGCGCTGGTGATCACGCTGGACCTGCAGATCCTGGGTCAGCGGCACAAGGATCTGAAGAACGGACTGTCCGCCCCGCCAAAACTGACTGCCAAAACCATTGCAAACCTGATGACCAAATGGTCCTGGGGCATCGAGATGCTGCGCGCCCAAAGGCGTGAGTTCGGAAATATCGTCGGCCATGTCGAAGGTATCTCGGACGCGTCCTCGCTCGGCGCCTGGACGGCCGAACAATTCGACCCCAGCCTGGATTGGTCAAAGGTTGAAAAGCTGATGGAACAATGGGGCGGCAAGGTGATCCTCAAAGGCATTCTGGATGCCGAAGATGCAAAAATGGCCGCCAAGCTGGGGGCTGACGCCATCGTTGTATCGAATCACGGCGGCCGCCAACTGGACGGCGCGCTCAGTTCAATCCGGATGCTGCCCGAGATCATGGATGCCGTTGGTAGCGACATCGAAGTCCATCTGGACAGTGGCATCCGATCCGGCCAAGACGCTCTCAAGGCATTGGCGTTGGGCGCTAAAGGCACCTATATCGGGCGCGCTTTTGTCTACGGGCTGGGCGCAATGGGTCAAAAGGGTGTGACGACAGCGCTCGATGTCATTCAGAAAGAACTGGATACAACCATGGCCTTGTGCGGAGAGCGCAGTGTTTCGGATTTGGGTCGGCACAATCTGCTGGTGCCCCAAGACTTTGGTGGCCGCTGGCAAAACTGACGAGTCGGAGGGGGCTCTGCCCCCGTCGCCCTTACTGGGCGCCTCCCCAGGGATATTTGTAGCCAGATGAAGTCTGGATCCTTCATTCATCTGGCTGAAAATACCTCGGAGCGCGAGGCAGAGCCTCGCAATACTACAGACCGTCAAAAACCCCTTTCCAAACCCAATGAATCAAGCTAAGGACGCGGCTTCACGCGGGCATACAGCCTTGGAGGATGCCCGCCCTAACATTGGAGAATTATCATGGCTGGAGAGATTCCTGATCTCGTAGCTCTGGAACGGACGGGGACAGGCAAGGGCGCCGCTCGTCAGGCACGCCGCGATGGCATGGTTCCGGGCATTGTGTTTGGTGGCGACAAAGAGCCGCTGCCGATTCAGATTCCGTTCAACGAACTGTTCAAGCGCCTGAAAGCAGGTCGGTTCAAGTCGACCCTGTGGAACCTGAAGGTTGACGGTCACGAAGACGTCCGCGTCATCTGCCGTGACGTTCAGCGTGACGTCGTCAAAGACCTGCCGACCCATCTGGACCTGATGCGCCTGCGCCGGACCACCAAGATCGCGCTGTTCATCCCCGTTGAGTTTATCAACGAAGAAGCAGCCCCCGGCATCAAGAAGGGCGGCGTTCTGACTGTTGTTCGCCCCGAAGTTGAACTGATGTGCACCGCGGGTGACATTCCTGAAAAGATCACCGTTGATCTGACCGGAATGGAAATTAACGACGTTGTGACCATCTCGTCGGTAGACCTACCCGCAGGCACCAAGCCGACCATCGACCGTGACTTCGTGATCGCAAACGTCTCTGCGCCAACAGGCCTGTCGACTAGCGACGATGAAGAAGGCGAAGAAGTGGCCGCGGACGAAGTAGAAGTCGTCGGTCAGGAAGAAGCTGAAGAATAAGTCCGAACTCAACGGTTTGGATTGGAAACGGGGCCGATTTCGGGCCCCGTTTTCTTTTGGTCGGGCTGGAAACAAGTGCAATTCCGTGCCATCAACCCATAGCGCTGCACAAGGACGAGAAAATGAAACTGTTTGTCGGATTGGGGAACCCGGGCTCAAAATACGCCCGCAACCGACACAATATAGGTTTCATGGCTTTGGATCGGATTGCCGAAGATCATGGCTTTGGTCCTTGGAAATCAAAGTTCCAGGGTGAGATCGCCGAAGGACGTTTGGGTACAGAGAAGGTTCTACTGCTAAAGCCGCAAACGTTCATGAACCGTTCAGGCCAATCGGTTGGTGAAGCAATGCGCTTCTACAAACTTGAGTCTACGGATGTGACTGTCTTTCACGATGAGCTGGATCTGACCCCGGGCAAAGTCCGGGTCAAAGCGGGCGGCGGCCATGCTGGCCACAACGGGTTGCGGTCGATCCACGACCACATCGGGGCGGCCTATGACCGGGTGCGCCTGGGCATCGGGCATCCTGGCCGCAAGGAAATGGTATCGCCATACGTCCTATCAGATTTTGCCAAAGCCGAGAGCGACTGGCTGGACAATGTACTGCGCGGTGTCTCAGACGGGGCTGAACACCTTACAAAGGACGAGGGTGGCAAATTCATGAACGCCGTTGCGCTGCGTACTGCACCGGCACGATCCTCCAAGTCGCCTCCGGCCGACGACCCCACATCTAAGCCCGCTGAAAGACCCGAACCAGCTGCAGATGACCGGACGGCCATGCAAAAGCTGCTGGATAAATTCAAATAATCCTGATCGCGCTTTCCGTTACGTCTTGATTGCGCAATGCGCCCTGCAACGCTCCTATGTAACCGAAACAGGGAGGGTTGCATGAGAACTGTGATCAAATGGCTGCTGCGCATCACTTTGACCTTGGTGCTGGCTGCAATTGCGGTTGGGGTCTGGAAGCGTGAAGAGATTCAACGCTTGATGGCGGTGAACTCTTTGTTTTCCGAAGAAAAAATTGTTCACAACTTCTCGCACATGGATGCGGCGTTTCTGACCGCCCCCCTGCCCCGTGGAAACGGACCAACTTGGGAATTACCCTATGGGGCTGGCTTTGACCTTCCCGACGGTACAGATGAATGGGTCGATGAACGCGCCGTGACCTCTCTGCTGGTCATGCAAAACGGTGAGGTTCGGTTTGAAGAGTACTATCTGGGCACCGGCGCAGATGACCGGCGGATATCTTGGTCGGTTGCAAAAAGCTATCTGTCGGCCTTGTTCGGCATCTTGCTGAGCGAAGGCGCGATCACCTCGCTGGACGATCCTGTCGTGCAATACGCCCCGCAGCTGAAGGGCAGCGCCTATGACGGCGCAACGATCCGGAATGTGCTGAACATGGCCAGCGGTGTAACCTTTGACGAAGATTACCTGGACCCCAATTCAGACATCAACCGCATGGGCCGCATCGTTGCGCTTGGCGGGGAACTGGATGATTTTGCCGCGTCGCTCAATGAGAGTTTTGCCCCTCCGGGGGAAACTTATCAATATGTTTCGATCGATACGCATGTGTTGGGCATGGTGATCCGCGGGGCCACTGGGCGCAGTGTTACCGACCTGCTGACCGAAAAGATCATTCAGCCCTTGGGCCTAGAGCATGACGGCTACTACGTGACTGACGGCGCTGGCGTGGCCTTTGTCCTTGGTGGGTTGAACTTCACCACACGTGACTTCGCCCGTTTTGGTCAGATGATCTTGCAAAACGGCGTGCACAATGGGCAACAGCTGGTTCCGGCGGACTGGATCGCCGTATCAACAGCGGCATCATCACCAACCAAACCGGGCAAAATCGGCTATGGCTACCAATGGTGGATCCCTCTTGGTGCCGAAGACGGTGAATTCATGGCGCGGGGCGTTTACGGGCAATACATCTATTTTGACCAGGCCCGCGACGTTCTGATCGTCACGACCGGCGCAGATCGGCGATTCCGCGATCCGGGCGTTGGCGAAGAAAATATTGAAATGTTTCGCAGCATCGCCCGAAGCCTGTAAGATGGCCCTATGCAGAAACAAGACAGCGTCAATGTTCTGGGGGGCGTTCTGGCCCCCTGTTCACGCGATCCTCTGACCGGGTTTTTCCGGGACGGGGCTTGCAACACATGCCCCGAGGATCAGGGCAGCCACACGGTCTGCGCCGTAATGACGGCTGAATTCCTGGCCTATTCCAAATATGTAGGCAATGATCTCAGCACGCCGCGCCCCGAGTTTGATTTCCCGGGCCTTAAACCCGGTGACAGCTGGTGCCTTTGTGCAAGTCGTTTCCTGCAAGCCTATGACGAAGGCTGTGCCCCGATGGTGCATCTTGAAGCAACGCATCAGCGAGCGTTGGAGATCGTTCCGCTCAAGGCATTGGAAGCCAAGCGATCTGACTAAGATAGTTATATCGCCACTGCGCGATATCCACGGGATGTGCGCGAAGGCGGGCCGGTTGGAAAACCGTGTTCAGCCTCCAAACCCCAACCTGATTGTGCCAGCATTTTTGCAACCACATCCGGACGATAGGTCCGGTGACGCCACTGCAGCCATATGATCGCATTGCACCAATGTGGTTTACTTACTACCAGCCACAGCGTCGCCCCCGGTTTAGCCAACTCGCGCATTTGACGCAGTGCATCGACCGGATCAGTACAGTGTTCCAGAACATGCGCCGCCAGGATACAATCATAGGTCTGAACGGCCTTGAACTCTGACAGCCAGTTTCTCGCGATCGCTGCATCAATTCCGCGCCGGGCAAGGGCGCCTTTTGCCCGAAACAACATGTTCTCTGAAGGCTCTAGCAAGGTGACGGAACCGTGTGGTTGAACAACTGCACGCGCCTCGGCAAAGGCACCGGTTCCGCACCCAACGTCCAACGCATTGTCGCCTAGATTGGCCGCCGGGTCCGCCGATAGAAACCCGAGATAGGCGTCGAAATAGCCCAGCAACCGCATCTTGTCCGCCCATCCGGGCGCTGCGGCATCATACTTCTGACCAAGCTGTTCGGACTTGATGGATTGAGACGGGTCGCGCATGGGCGCAACCTGACACAATTCAATCGAGTCTCATAGCTCCAAGGCTAGTCTGCCGAGCGCCCTTCGGTATCCGACATATCAAAGTTCAGATACTTGGCGACGGTCTGTACGTCCTTGTCTCCACGTCCACACATGTTCATGCAGATCAGGTGATCTTTGGGCAGGTCGGGCGCGATCTTCATGACATGGGCCAGAGCGTGGCTGGGCTCCAGCGCCGGGATGATGCCTTCGGTCGCGCAGCACAACTGGAACGCCTCTAGCGCTTCTTTGTCTGTGATAGCGACATAGTTTGCACGACCGATATCGTTCAGCCATGAATGCTCAGGCCCGATGCCGGGATAGTCCAAACCGGCCGAGATCGAATAGCCTTCCAGAATTTGGCCATCCTCATCCTGCAACAGATAGGTCCGGTTGCCGTGCAGCACGCCAGGGCGACCACCGGTGAGCGAGGCGCAATGTTCCATTTTTTCGTTAACGCCCTTACCACCGGCCTCAACGCCGATGATGTTTACTTCCTTATCGTCAAGGAACGGGTAGAACAGGCCCATCGCATTCGATCCACCGCCAATGGCTGCAATGATCGTATCGGGCAAGCGGCCTTCGGCCTTCATCATCTGCTCTTTCGCTTCCTTGCCGATGATCGACTGGAAGTCGCGGACCATCGCCGGGTATGGGTGGGGACCAGCTACTGTGCCGATGCAGTAGAACGTGTCACGCACATTGGTCACCCAATCGCGCAACGCGTCGTTCATGGCGTCTTTCAGCGTACCACGGCCTGAGGTCACGGGAATCACCTCGGCCCCCAGCAGACGCATGCGGAACACGTTCGGGGCCTGCCGCTGTACGTCATGGGCACCCATGTAGACGATGCATTTCAGGCCGAATTTGGCGCAGACGGTGGCGGTGGCCACCCCGTGCTGCCCGGCCCCTGTTTCCGCGATGATCCGGGTCTTGCCCATGCGCCGCGCCAGAATAATCTGGCCCAACACGTTGTTGATCTTGTGCGCGCCTGTGTGGTTCAGTTCATCGCGTTTGAGGTAAATTTTCGCCCCACCCAGATGTTCTGTCAGGCGTTCGGCATAATACAGAGGCGACGGGCGGCCCACATAGTTGGCCCATAGATCGTCCATCTCGGCCCAGAAGGTCGGATCATCCTTGGCTTTGTCATATTCCTCTTCCAGCGACAGGATCAACGGCATCAATGTTTCGCTGACAAACCGCCCGCCGAAGATGCCAAAGCGGCCCTGTTCATCCGGGCCGGACATGAAGGAATTGAAAAGATCGTTGGCCATGGGTGTCTCCCTCGTCGTACCTGGTGTTCATAGGAGGTAGCAGCAGGATTTGCCATGACAAAACGTGTTACGGATTATCGAGTCGCTTCGATAAACGCCTTGATGAGTCCCGCATCCTTGACACCCGGCGCGCTTTCTACACCTGAGGCGACATCAACCTGCCGTGCCCCGGTCATACGAATCGCTTCACCAACATTTTCCGGGGTTAACCCACCGGCCAGCATCCAAGGTCTACGCCAGTATTTGCGCCCGGCCAGCAGGCGCCAGTCAAACGCCAAACCATTGCCGCCCGGCAAAATAGCGTTCTTAGGAGCTTTCGCGTCGATCAGTAGCTGATCGGCGACCTCGCCATAGATATCAATTGCGGCCAAGTCCCCAGCATCAGAAACACCGATGACCTTTATGACGGGCAAGCCATAGCGATCCTTGACCTCTTGCACCCGCTCGACCGTCTCGGCTCCGTGCAATTGCAACATGTCGAACGGCGCAGTTTGCGTGATGCTGTCGAGCAATTCATTCGTGGCGTTCACAACCAGCGCGACCTTAGCGACACCAGCGGGGATATCGGTCACCAACCCGGCGGCCTGTTCGGGGGAAACATATCGTGGTGATTTTGGGAAAAAGTTGAACCCTAAGTACCGCGCACCCGCATCAACCGCGACGCGCACGTGATCAGGGGCGGTGAGACCGCAGATTTTGACGGATACCTCGGCCATGGCGCCGGCTCAGCTCGCCTCGTCCAGAATAGACAGAACTTCGTCTTTGTCTTCGTTCTGTTTGTTCTTGAGCTTCTTGACCTCACGCTCAAGCTTGCGCACTTCGCTTTTCTTGACCGAGGCGTCTTTGCGATGTTTGTGCTCGCGCAGCCATTCCCACAGAAACCCGATGACCAGCCCTGCCACGACACCGCCCAAAACGACGATGAATAGCGGCAATGAGGTGGACAGGTTGAAGTCAAGCAGTTCTGCCAAGGCGTCAGGCATCAGCTTCAGCTCGACCGAGCCGACATTGGCCAGTGAAATCGAGATCAGAACGATCCCCAAACTGGCCAGAAAAGCATATCGAAGGTAGCGCATCATGAGGTCAGGCTTTACCGTTCAATCGATCCCTTAGCAACTTGCCGGTTTTGAAAAACGGAACTGATTTTTCTTCGACCTGAACCGTCTCGCCGGTTCTTGGATTACGGCCCACACGAGCGTCACGCTTTTTCACCGAAAACGCTCCAAAGCCGCGCAGTTCGACCCGGTCGCCGCGCGACATCGCATCGGTGACTTCTTCAAATACGGTATTCACGATCCGCTCGACATCACGCTGGTAGAGATGCGGGTTTTCATCGGCAATCTTCTGAATCAATTCTGAACGGATCATTCGCGTTACCCTCCCAGGCGGCCAATATGTCAGGTCTATTGTTCTGACAGTATAGGGAAAAAGCCGGATCAGGGGAAAGCAAACTATAGGCGCCGCCACCTGAATTTCGCACAGACTCACGCGATTTTTTGCCAGTTCACCCGCTTTACACACCTAATGCGCGAGCTATTGATCAAATAGACCGAAGAATCGGAACGTATTGATTCGCAACAAAAACGGCCCCGCGCAGGTGCGCGGGGCCGGTCATCTTGTTCAGGCTTGCGCCCCGGATCAGTCGCCGGATTTCAGCGCCGCACCCAGGATATCGCCCAGCGATGCGCCCGAGTCGGAAGAACCGTACTGTTCCACGGCCTCTTTCTCTTCGGCGATCTCGCGTGCCTTGATCGACAGGCCCAGACGACGGGTCTTGCTGTCGACATTGGTGACGCGAACGTCGATCTTGTCACCGACCGAGAAACGCTCGGGGCGCTGTTCGGCACGGTCACGAGACAGATCGGAACGGCGGATAAAGGATTTCATACCTTCGTACTCGACCTCGATGCCGCCATCTTCGATAGCGGTCACGTTCACGGTCACGATCGAGCCACGCTTCACGCCGCCCACGGCTTCGGCGAATTTGTCACCGCCCAAGGCCTTGATCGACAGCGAGATACGCTCTTTCTCGACATCAACTTCCGATACGACAGCCTGTACCACATCGTTCTTATGATAGTTCTGGATCGCATCTTCGCCACGCTCGTCCCAGGACAGGTCGGACAGGTGAACCATGCCGTCGATGTCGCCTTCGAGGCCAATGAACAGACCGAATTCGGTGATGTTCTTGACTTCGCCTTCGACCTCGGTGCCCTCGGGGTGTGTTTCTGCAAACACTTCCCATGGGTTGCGCTGAGTCTGCTTCAGGCCCAGAGACACGCGACGCTTGGCGCCGTCGATTTCCAGAACCATGACGTCGACTTCCTGGCTGGTCGAAACGATCTTGCCGGGGTGGACGTTTTTCTTGGTCCAGGACATCTCGGACACGTGCACCAGACCTTCGACACCGGCTTCCAGCTCGACGAACGCGCCGTAGTCGGTGATGTTGGTAACGCGACCCTGATGGACCGAGCCCAGCGGGTACTTGGCAGCAACCAGATCCCACGGATCTTCCTGCAGCTGCTTCATGCCCAGGCTGATGCGGTGGGTCTCTTTGTTGATCTTGATGACCTGAACCTTGATGGTTTCGCCGATCGTCAGGATCTCGGACGGGTGGTTCACACGGCGCCATGCCATGTCGGTGACGTGCAGCAGGCCGTCAACGCCGCCCAGGTCGACAAAGGCACCGTATTCGGTGATGTTCTTGACAACACCCTCGACGGTCTGACCTTCGGACAGGTTGCCGATGACTTCGGCACGCTGTTCGGCACGCGATTCTTCCAGGATAGCGCGACGCGACACAACGATGTTGCCACGGCGGCGGTCCATTTTCAGAATCTGGAACGGCTGCTTCAGACCCATCAGCGGGCCAGCGTCGCGCACGGGGCGAACGTCAACCTGCGAACCGGGCAGGAACGCAACTGCGCCACCCAGATCGACAGTGAAGCCACCTTTGACGCGACCAAAGATTGCACCTTCGACGCGCTGGTCGTCGGCATATGCTTTTTCCAGACGGTCCCATGCCTCTTCACGGCGGGCCATCTCACGCGAGATAACGGCTTCGCCACGGGCGTTTTCTGCGGCGCGCAGGTAAACTTCGACCTCGTCACCTACAGCGATTTCAGGGGCTTCGCCGGGATTTGCGAATTCTTTCAGATCAACGCGGCCTTCCATTTTGTAGCCGACGTCGATGATGGCTTGGCCGGCTTCAATCGCCAGAACCTTACCTTTGACAACAGAACCCTCTTCGGGTGTGTCCATTTCGAAGCTTTCATTCAGGAGGGCTTCGAATTCCTCCATAGATGTATCAGCCATGTGGCGTCGTTTTCCTTTACAGTACGTTTTTGCTGGCCGAGCGGTTGTCTCCGCCGGTCTTGATTCATGATGTCGTCGAGCGTGATCCGGTGCGCCCCTGAGCAAACAAACACAAAGGGCCGAGGTAACCCGGCCCTGCTCAGAAACGTCATCCGGGCGTTGACCGCCCATGTATCGACAGCGCGCGTATAGGCGGATTTCAGTGCGGACGCAAGGGCAAAGCCCATATTTTCATGGCTCAGGCGAATCTGCCCCCCCCTTGTGCAATCAGCCGGATTGGGTCCACACCTTCGAATCCTTTTGCAGCATCGCTTGCTCGACCGCGTTCAACCGTACAATCGCAGCTACTGGGTCTTTGGCACCGTCAATTCGGTTCCAAATTTTCAGGGCCGAACTCGGGCTCCAAGGCAGGCAGGCCTGTGCCAGCCAGTGCCGCAACGGTTGCGGTAAGTCATCATAGGCCTGCATCGGCGACGCCTGTCGGCGACGCCGTTTCAAATCACTCCGCAGATTGCGGCCTGAGCCGGATCGGTATTGGGGTCTCGGTTGACTCATAACGTGATGATATTACATTTCCGGCCACGAGCTGCAACACGGATTGATCACCTTACCAAATCATTGAGTGGGGCACTTGGCGCTCAGAGCACCAATGCTTGACAGATGCCCCCTGTCACCCGCCGCTGGCACCCTAGAAAAGCTGCAGATCCTTGCTGCCACTTTGAATTTCGGCAAGATTCGGCATGTTCTGGATCGCCACAGGCGCGGGCACTTGCCCCGGCATTGCCACTGTCGCCGCGGCGACGGCCTTGTCAAAGGCGGGTTTACCCAGTTCTCCCCGAATATCGCGCAACAGAGTTTTGTGGTCCGGCATGGTTCGCAGAATCTGCGCAAGGTCCACCTTGGCCCCCTTCCACCATTGGAACCAGATCGGCTTCTTCAGCGGACGTATCCGATCGCGTATCCCCGCACCATAGCCTGTGTCATAGACCTGCTTGCCCAACAGAACCGTCTGATAGACGCGGAAATTGAACAGGGTTGCGAACTCGATATCATGTTCCATTGGCAGGCGGTGCTGCCACAGCTCAAGGTTCTCGGCCAAACGGTCCGGAATCTTCACCTCGGTGCGCGCATCAATCCAATACTGGTCATCCGTTCGATTGCCCAAGCGGTAGTGCAGGCAGATGAAGTCCAGAACCTCATCATACAGCTTGTTCATCTGGCGATTATATCGCGCCCGCAACGAAGGCTCGATATCGCGCGTGGGCAGATGCTCGGCGAACCAGCGGATGGCGTGGTCAATCATATGGATCGCGGTGCTTTCGAGCGGTTCGATAAACCCACCGGACAGACCAATGGCCAGACAGTTCTTGACCCAGGCATTGCGCACACGCCCGATGCGCATTGGGATAACACGCGGGGTCGCCCCTTTGCCACTGTCGCCTAGCCATTCCAGATACTCATCCGCCGCCTGATCATCGGTTCGATGCGCCGATGAGAACACATAGCCCGTGCCGACCCGATTGTAGAGCGGCACACGCCATGTCCAGCCCGCGCCCAGTGCGGTCGACCGCGTGACGCTTTCGATCTTTTCCGGATCGGGATGTTCGATCTGTAACGCCATGGCGCGGTCATTCGGCAAATAGTCCGAATAGTCCATGAAAGGCTCACCCAGAGCCTGATTGATGATCAATCCCCGGAATCCGGTACAGTCGATGACCATCTCGATGTCGTGCCGCCCTTTACGCTCCAGCATCAGGTGGCTGACATTGCCTTGTTCGTCCAGCTCGACCGACTGCACCTCATCCTGAATGTGCTCCACACCACGCTTGGTGCAAACCCGTGTGAGCATGCCCGCAAACTTTACCGCGTCCAGATGATAGGCATAGCCAAAGCGCTGTTCGAATTCTGGCGCACCCAAAGGCCGCGCACCTTTGCACAGGCGGGCCAGATCATCATGAGGCGCGATTGACTGCGTGAAATCACGATCCCCATTGCCGAACCGCAGAAAGTATTCCGCGGCCTCAAGCCCTTCCAGCAACTGCCCATGGGCAAAGGGGTTCACGTAGTCGATACGGTTTCCCTTGGCATCCTTATTCCAGTTGCAAAACTTCACGCCCAGCTTGAACGAAGCGTTGGTTTCACGAAAGAAATCCCGCTCGGAGATCCCCGCCTGGCGCAATGTGACCGGCATGCGCGGCACCGTCGCCTCGCCCACGCCGACGGTCGATATATTCGGGCTTTCGATCAGGCAGATACGCGGACGATCCTTGGTTGCGGAGGTGCGTGAAAACACCATGTCCAGGATCAGCGCAGTCATCCAACCCGCCGTACCACCACCGACGATGGTGATCTTACTCAAACGATTATTCATATTTTCTGTCCCTGTTGGCTTTTGGGATTTTGTAACCGCCTCCCCATTTCTTGAGGTTGTTTGGCAGCTTTCCCATTTAGCTTGCAGGAGACTATAGCAGCTTTCCTGCATCCAGCTAGGGTCTTTGGGATGGGGCCATTAAAGAGGATGGGGGATCACCAATTGCGATCAGATTTCCTCGCCCTTCTTCAACAGCTCTTCAAGCAACTCGCGCTGCAAGTCATGACTGTCGCCGCCACCGAACTCGGCCGCACCACCTGTGTACAAAGTGCCATAGGTGATTGCGATGTTCACAGTCTGGGCCAGACCCGAAATCAACTGATCCTTGTCCAACCGGGACAAGGGATGGATGAACGCCGCCCAAAGTGTGCCATTGGCAATGGCGTAGCGGGCATCTAGCGTGCTGTCGAAATTTGCCTGCATCATGCGCTGCAGGTCTGCGGGCGACAAATCTTCGGCGCTGCCAATCGCAACCAATGCCCGCATCCGATCCAATGTCGTATCGGTGACAACCAGCACTGTCTGTTCTGATATCGTCAGCTGAAATCCCGGTCCAAACGGCTGGGCCTCGGGGTCGAGCGCAAAGAGGATCTTGCCCAGACGCTCATATGTCATCGCAGGTTCGACATCTGGCTGCTCGGGCTGAGCCTCCTGCGCCATCAGGCTTCCGGCGGCGAGGAACAAAAACAGGGCTAGTCGGATCATAGCGTCTCTCCTGCTGGCATAGAGTGAACATATGGCCAGATGTTTCGCATGACCAAACAAAGCTTGGTGAACAGCACAAGCATACAATCCGACAAGTTGTACGATCTGCAAGTATTTGCGACCTATCTGCGATTAAACGTTCCGTCGCCCTCGCCTAGCTATGTTTCATCGGTCGTCGCAGTGATCGACCTGAACCCACGCAACAAGGAAACGCACAATGAAAACTCAATTTTTGACCGCCCTCGCGGCTGCCATTGCCCTCACCACACCGGCCTTTGCGGCGGATGAAGTCAATGTCTCGAACGGGATCTCGGCCGCAGGTGCGCCGCTGGCTGCCCACGGGGTTGATCTGGTCGCATTGGTCAATGACGGCAACCCGGTCGAAGGCTTTACCACCCACACGGCGACCTATGATGGCGCATCATACTACTTCACCACCGCCGCAAACCTCGAAGCATTCGAGGCGAACCCGACGGCGTATCTGCCGCAACACGGCGGTTTCTGTTCGTTTGGTGTATCGGTCGGTAAAAAGTTCGATGGCGATCCGGATCAATACCTGATTGCCGATGGCAAGCTGTACCTGTTCTTGAATGCAGATACCCGCGCCGCTTTTTTGAAGGATGTTGCAGGCACCGCAAAAACGGCGGACGATCAGTGGGCCAACATTCAAAGCATCGCAGTTGGCGATCTGTAAACTGCACCGCTGTTGCCCGCAGCTCTAGTTAGCTGCGGGCAGTTTCGTGTTGATCGCGGCCAGGGCTTGGTTCAAAGCAGCCTCGATGCTCAGATCTGTAGTATCCAGCATCACGGCATCTTCGGCTGGTTTCATCGGCGCTGTACTGCGCTCTGCGTCTCGCGCATCGCGTTCTTTCACATCCGCCAGAACCTGATCACGGGTCACGTCAGCACCTTTGGCTTGCAGCTCAAGAAACCGACGCTCGGCCCGAACCTCAGCGCTTGCGGTGACAAACAGCTTCACCTCGGCATGCGGGCAAATCACGGTCCCAATGTCTCGCCCATCAAGGACCGCCCCGCCTGCCCGCCGGGCAAAAGCGCGTTGAAAATCGACAAGTGCGGCTCGCACTTCAGGGATCACAGCGACTTTCGAAGCGGCCTGCGCTATCTCTGCTGTACGCAGGTCGCCCTGATCCAAATCCTCAGCCGTCAATGTCTGCGCGGCTTCCACCGGATCCACACCCAGCAAAGTCCGCCGCCCGACCACGCGGTAGAGCAGTCCCGTATCCAAATGCGCAAACCCAAAATGCGCCGCAGCGGCCTTTGAGATGGTGCCCTTTCCTGCTGCTGCCGGGCCATCAATCGCGACAGTGAAGCTGTAGGACATCGCCCGGCTCACTGGTTGTTTCTGACAAGCCGCGCCCCAAGGCCGGCCATCAGAGGTTCGAATATCGGGAAAGAGGTTGCGATTGGGCTGGCGTCATCAACTGTCACAGGGGTCTTAGCACCCATTCCGAGGATCATAAAGGACATCGCTATGCGGTGATCCAGAAAGCTCTCGCAGGTTTTGCCACCGGGCACGTTACCGATGCCCAACCCTTCAACCGACCACCAATCATCGCCGTCTTCCACAGTAACGCCATTCGCGCGCAAGCCGCGGGCCATTGCGTCGATCCGGTCGCTTTCCTTCACGCGCAGCTCTTTCACGCCGCCCATCATCGTGGTGCCGGTCGCATTGGCGGCCACGACGGACAGAACCGGATATTCATCGATCATCGAGGCGGCGCGTTCGGGTGGCACCTCGATCCCGGTCATGTTGGGCGAATATTTCGCGCGCAGGTCGGCAACGGGCTCGCCCCCTTCTTCGCGCTCGTTCTCATAAGTCAGATCGGCCCCCATCTCGCGTAGCGTGGTGAACAGACCCGCACGGGTTGGGTTCAAACCAATACCAGGCACCAGCACGTCTGAGCCGGGCGTGATAAGCGCCGCACAAACTGGGAAAGCCGCGCTGGACGGGTCGCGTGGCACGGCAATGACCTGCGGCTTGAGCTCGGGGCGACCGATCAGAGTGATCACCCGCCCCTCATCCGTATCCTCAACTGTGATTTCGGCCCCGAATCCCGTCAGCATCCGCTCGGAATGATCTCGGGTGGCTTCTTTCTCGATCACCACAGTCTTGCCGGGCGCATTCAACCCGGCCAGCAGCACAGCCGATTTGACCTGCGCCGAAGGGACAGGCACTTCGTAGCGCACTGGAACCGGCTCAGCCGAGCCCACGATGGTCATCGGCAAACGCCCGCCCGAGCGGCCCACCGATTGCGTGCCAAACAGAGCCAGAGGGTCTGTAACCCGCGCCATGGGACGTTTGTTCAAGCTCGCATCCCCTGTGAACGTGGCGGAGATCGGACAGGTTGCCATGGCGCCCATGATCAGCCGCACCCCGGTGCCCGAATTGCCGCAATCGATCACCTGATCGGGTTCTGCAAAGCCACCTACGCCAACCCCATGAACCGACCATTCGCCGCCACCGTGGTCTGTTACCTCGGCCCCAAAGGCGCGCATCGCCTTGGCGGTGTCCAGAACATCTTCACCTTCCAGTAGGCCGGTGATCCGCGTCTCGCCCACAGCCATCGCACCCAGGATCAAAGACCGATGCGAGATCGACTTGTCGCCGGGAACCTCGGCCGTGCCTTGCAGCGGGCCGCAGGGATGCGAGGTCATCGGGATGGGCGTGCCGTGTCCGGACATGGGAGCTCCTGTTTTCGCTATCAATCCTCAGGCCGATTAGCGAATTGGGCGCGCAGGGTCCAGCGCCAAAGCCCCAGGTTGCAGGCTTGTTCCTTCGATTCTGTGCAAAACACCTGATTTGAGGTATACTGAAGCCATTCATCTTAAGTGATTTACTTTATCTATCTAAGCTCAGGATTTTATTATGAACAGAGCACCAAACATGTTGGAGCGCGGGCCAACTCAGCTTTTTCACCCCGCTGATCCCACGCGCACAGAAAGCAAACTGGAACAAAGGCTGGCGTTTCTGGTCGGGTTGGTCGCCTTTGGGCTGCCCATCATTCTGGCAGCCGGGTCCAACTTCGGCGGAAGCTGTTTCCGCGACAGCATCAGCCATTTCTACTATGCACAGTTTCTTGGCACGGTCTTCGTTGGGCTGCTGTATTTCATTGGCGGCTTTCTGATCGCCTACACAGGAGACACGTTTTTCGAAGACACCCTCAGCAGCGTTGCAGGTGTTGGCGCATTCATCGTCGCCTCAATCCCGACATTGGGCACCGGGTGCGAGGATCGGGAAACTTTTCTGTCCCGCGTCTTTGTTGAAGTGACCAGCGGCCCGCCGATCACAGTTGCAGAGGCACCGCATCAAGGGTTTTTCAACCTGTTCAGTAGCGCCAGCAACTGGCATCTGATCGCGGCTGGCATCTTGTTTATTTATCTTGGCCTATACTGCCTGATCGTACTCAAGCGTGTGGTCCCGGAACGGCATGAAAAAAACGGTGTTCTGATCGAAAGCAAGCGCAAGCGGAACCGGCTGTATACAATCTGCGGGATCATTATTCTGGCCTGCGTCGCAGCGCTCTATGTCAAAGACAAATTTGGAACAGACTTCGTTGACTGGTGGAACAGCCTGAACCTAACCTTCTTTGTCGAAGCCATAGCGCTGTGGGCCTTTGGGGTCGCATGGTTCGCCAAGGGACGTACCTTCCCGAAGCTGAACGACACCTAGCCCAACCGACGGAATGTTAGATAGTGCGGGGTCCTGCCTTCGCGCAGGGCCTTTTGCTCATATCGGGTTGAAATCCAATCAGACCATGGCTCGCGCCAATCCGCCGGTCGTTCGACCAGCCATTCGAAGCCAGCGCGCGGAACCTCTTCCAGAGTTTGACGCACATAGTCGGGGATGTCAGTCGCGACCCGAAAGATCGACCCCGGCTTGAGCGCCCGCGCTAGAGGTTCGAGATGCTCGGGCGTAACAAAGCGACGGCGATGATGCCGTGTCTTGGGCCATGGATCAGGATAAAGCAGGAAAGCGCGCGAGATGCTGGCCACGGGTAACACATCAAACAGGTCGCGCGCATCGCCGGGATGAACGGCCAGATTTCCAACGCCTGCCTTTCGGATTTTCCCCAGCAACATCGCAACGCCGTTGATGTAAGGCTCAGCTCCAATGATCCCGATATCAGGGTTGGATGCGGCCTGATGCACAAGATGCTCTCCACCGCCAAAGCCGACCTCAAGCCAGACGTCCTTACCACCAAACAGGGAAGCCATATCCAACGGTTTACGTTCCGGGTTTACACCCCAGCCCACATCCCCCGGCGACAAAGCATCGAGATCTTCGTTCAGATACGTCTTCTGGCTTTGCTTCAGGGTCTTGCCCTTGAAGCGGCCATAGAAGTTTCTACGGGGGCGTTGGGGTGTCTGGGTGCTCATGGCCGTGCCCATACTGTGCAGTCAGCACCGAAGCAAGGGGCACGTGCGTCGGTTTGTTCACCCGTGCCCCTTGTTGGATTTTCAACCGACAGAGCACGCCCGTCAGGGCGCACCTTTAGATCAGGATCGTTAGACGGCCTTTTTTAGAGCGCCGCTCAGATCGGTACGTTCCCAGCTAAAGCCGCCATCCGCATCCGGTTCACGACCAAAATGGCCGTAAGCAGCAGTGCGCTGGTAAATTGGCTTGTTCAGCTGCAGATGTTCGCGAATGCCGCGCGGGGTCAAATCCATGACCTGCCCGACCGCTTTTTCGATCTGCGCATCCGCAATCTGGCCGGTTCCATGGGTGTCTGCATAGATCGACAGCGGTTTGGAGACGCCAATCGCATAGCTCAGCTGGATGGTGCAGCGTTCTGCCATACCGGCGGCGACCACGTTCTTGGCCAGATAGCGCGCAGCATAGGCGGCTGAACGGTCCACCTTGGTTGGATCTTTGCCCGAGAATGCACCACCACCATGTGGCGCAGCACCGCCATAGGTATCCACGATGATCTTACGACCAGTGAGACCAGCATCCCCATCGGGGCCACCAATGACGAATTTGCCGGTCGGGTTCACATGCCACTCGGTCTCAGCCGACAACCAACCATCCGGCAAGGTTTCTGTGATATAGGGTTCGACAATGGCGCGGATGTCATCCGAGCTCAGCGCTTCATCGAGATGCTGGGTCGACAGTACGATCGAGCTGACGCCAACGGGCTTGCCATCGCGATACACAACCGACAGCTGCGACTTTGCGTCCGGTCCCAATGCTGGCTCAGTCCCGTTCTTGCGCACCTCGGCCAGACGCCGCAGGATCGCGTGCGAATACTGGATCGGGGCCGGCATCAGCGCAGGTGTTTCCGTGGTGGCATAACCAAACATGATGCCCTGATCGCCCGCGCCCTCATCCTTGTCGCCCGAGGCATCCACGCCCTGAGCGATGTGAGCGGATTGTTCGTGCAGCAGGTTCGTCACCTCGACTGTTTCGTGATGAAACTTGTCCTGCTCGTAGCCGATATCCTTGATACAGGCGCGCGCAATCTGATCGATGCGGCCCATGTAATCATGCAGCTTTTCCTGATCAGACAGTCCTACTTCGCCACCGATGACGACACGATCGGTGGTCGCAAAGGTTTCGCACGCCACGCGTGCTTCGGGTTCTTCATTCAGAAATGCGTCAAGGACGGCATCCGAGATACGGTCGCAAACCTTATCCGGGTGCCCTTCGGAAACTGATTCCGAAGTGAAAGTATAGTTCTGTCTGGACATAAAATTGCTCCATTAAGATTTCTCTGCCACGCCAGGAAGCCGTTGTGACAGGCTTTTGAGGAGATACGCGCGTTGTTAAACGGGGTCAATCGGTAATTCTGAACGGCCTCGGTAGGCCGTGAAGCAAGACCCGACAAACAGGAACAATAAAAGGATCAGAACCGGGTTGTCCCCAAATCGCGAATAGACCGTCGGTGCGTGCGGTGCGGGCAGTATGGCATCCACGAATCCCGCTTCTCCCAAAGGCAATGAATCTGTGATCTGACCCAGCGGGTCGATCATTGCAGAAACACCGGTATTGGCGGATCGCATCAGCGGCAAGCCCTGCTCAATGGCCCGCATGCGGGCCTGCGCCAGATGCTGATAGGGGCCCGAGCGGGTGCCAAACCACGCATCATTGGTGATCTGCATAATAAAATCTGCCCGATCCGGTGCGCCGTTGACATCTTGTGGAAACACAGCCTCGTAACAAATCAACGGTAAAGCGCGGCCGAGCTTTCCAGCCTCCAACAGCGATGGACCGGGCCCTGCACTGAACCCGTGGCCGGTCGTGGCGGCCAGGCCATGAATGCCAAAACGCCCGAGCAAATCGCCAAACGGGACATATTCCCCAAAAGGGGCAAGATGGTGTTTGTCGTACAACCCCTGTTGGTCACCGGTTTCATCCAGATAGATCAGCGAGTTGAAAATCCGTAGCCCATCCGCGCGTTGAATGCCGAACACAACAGGCGTGCCCTGCGCCGCACTGGCAATCGTTTCCAGCCAAGGGCCAGCACGGCTCAACCAGGCTGGCACTGCGGTTTCGGGCCAGACAATCAGATCAGGCCGTGGCGCAGCGGCGGTAAATTCAATCTGCCGCGCGAAGAACAGTGATGCGTAGTCCGGGTCCCACTTTTGATGCTGCGGCGCATTGGGTTGTACTAGTCTTACGACGTTATCGGTCTGCTCCACGGCGGGCCTCAGAGCTGCATAGACAAAAGCGAAAGCGACGCTGGCGATGGCAAGAATGCTAGGGGCGATAAAGCTCTCGGCGCGCGCAAACGCGGCACCCATGGGAAACGCCACCAACAGAGTCAGCGCACCCAAACCATACGGCCCGATCAGAGACAAGAGCTGCGCCACAGGTGTATCGACCCAGACCTGCGCAAAGCCCGCCCATGGAAACCCGGTCAGCACATAGCCGCGTGCGAACTCAGCAAGCGACAAAGTCAAAGCCAGCAGAACGGCTCGGTGCATGAGTGTGCCGCGCATACGATGAGCGGCCCAAAATGCCGCAGCCCAAAACAACGCAAGCCCGCCTGCCATAAACACCAAAGCAAAGGGCGCCATCCAGGCGTGGCGTTCGGGGTCTACCTGAAACGGTTCAATAATCCAGCCCAGCGCGTGGGCGAAATAGCCGGTCGCAAAGGTCCAGCCCAAAATTCCGGCACGCCAAGCAGTCTCGGAAGCCAGAAAAAGCGGCGCAATCAGAACCAAAGCGGCAAGCGTCACGCCCCAATACCCAAATGGAGCTAGACCAAATGCGCCCAGTGCGCCCAACGCTGCCGCGAATATGATCCTCAGGCTGAATGGCCAGCCCCGGACAAGGGTCATGCAGTCAGTTCCGGCAACATGACACGCAAGCGCTTGATGCGGCGCGGATCGGCATCGATCACTTCAAACTCGGGACCTTCTGGATGCAGCACAACCTCACCCCGCGCAGGAACACGGCCCGACAGCATGAAGACCAGACCTCCCAACGTGTCGATCTCTTCTTCATCGACATCCTCGTGACTGGTCAGAGAACATCCGATTTCAGCCTCAAAATCTTCCAACGGAACGCGGGCCTGCACAACGTAACAGCCGGGTTTTTCCTGGAACCAGAGCTGATCTTCGTCGGCGTCATGTTCATCGGCGATTTCACCGACGACCTGTTCGATCAGGTCCTCGATGGTCAGCAAGCCGTCAACGCCACCATACTCATCGATCACCAATGCCATATGACGACGCTCTGTCTGCATCTTTGTCATGAGAACACCGATCGGCATCGATGGCGGCACAAACAGTAATGTACGCAGCATCGAAACCAGATCGAATTCAGTCGAACCGCCATTGAACCCGTGGGTCAGTGCGAAATCCTTGAGGTGAACGAAACCGAGAGGCGTATCCAGAGTGCCTTCATAGACCGGGATACGCGACAGGCCGCTGTCACGGAACACCTGCGCCAGTTCATCCTTTGAGATGGTTGAAGGGACCGAAATGATCTCAGCCGTGGGGATCGCAACGTCTTCGACCCGCATCCGTCGCAGATTGATCATTCCACGGGGTTGAGCGGCCATGGTCTCTTGTCCGTTCACCACCTCTTTCTGATCATCATTCTGACCAGAAAATGCGTCAAATATCCTTGAAAAGAAGCTGCCCTTCTCTTCGATTTCAATGCTGCTGTCCTGTGGTTGCGCGCCATGCGCCGCCCTAGAACTGCCGTCTGTGTCGCCCATTATCCTGTTCCAATAGTCCGGGTGAATGTACCCGCTTCATTCATTATATGGGTTATTGATACCCATTTTGCCAAGTATCTCGACCTCAACAACCTCCATAAGGGTGGCATCGGGGTCACGAATGTGATCATAGCCCAACAAATGCAGCGTACCGTGAACGATCAAATGCGTCACATGATCTGCCATCGGCTTGCCGGCATCGGCTGCTTCGCGGGCACATGTATCGTACGAAATCGCAACATCACCCAGGGCAATTTCACCCGTGAAATCCGGTTGTGGAAGATCAGGCGAAGCACCTGCCGTCTCCGAGGACAGGTCCTCAGCAGGCCAGCTCAGCACATTGGTAGGGGCAGGTTTGCCGCGAAACTCAGCGTTCAGTTCGGCGATGCGGGTATCATCGCAGCCTAACAGGCTAACTTCGCATATCTCGGGATCGAGGCCCCGAAAGCGCAGCACCTCAGCAATGGCTTTCGTGGCAAGAGGTTCCAGATCTTGCCAGCGCGTGTCTTCGATCGTTAGTTCAAGGTTCATTTCACCAGTCCAAGGCCCGTTTCGGGGCCCTGGTTCTAACCGGTCTCACGGCCCGCATCAGCCTCATATGCTTCGATGATCGCGGCGACAAGCGGATGGCGTACAACATCCTTGGACGTGAAGTAGTTGAAGCTGATATTCGGGATCGTCTTTAGCAAACGTTCAGCATCTGCAAGCCCCGACTGGACCCCGCGCGGCAGGTCAACTTGCGACCGGTCGCCGGTGATGACCATGCGGCTGCCTTCGCCCAGACGGGTCAGGAACATCTTCATCTGCATGGTCGTGGCATTCTGTGCCTCATCCAACACAACAAAGGCATTTGCCAGCGTCCGCCCCCGCATAAAGGCCAGCGGCGCGATTTCGATTCGTTTTTCTTCGATCAGTTTCGCCAGTTGTTTGCCCGGCAGAAAATCATTCAGCGCGTCATACAGCGGCTGCATGTAAGGATCGACCTTGTCCTTCATATCACCAGGCAGGTAACCCAGCTTTTCGCCCGCCTCGACAGCAGGTCGGCTGAGGATGATCCGGTCCACATAGCCGCCGATAAACATCGACACGCCAACGGCTACGGCCAGATAGGTCTTTCCTGTGCCCGCTGGGCCGATTCCAAAGGCCAGTTCATTGTTGAACAGCGACTGCACGTAAGCCTTCTGCGCATCGGTGCGCGGTTCAACCAGCTTTTTGCGGGTCTTGATCTCGACCGAACCGCCTTTGAACATCTCTAGCTGATCACCATCGCGGCTACCGGTGTCCTGCTCGGCATTGCCCATGCGCAGTTCACGGTCCACATCTGCCGCTTCAACGTCGCGCCCCCCTTCCAAACGCGTATAAAGCGCCTGAAGGACCTCGATAGCGTTTTTCTGAGAGTCCTCGTCGCCCATGACAACCAGTTGATTGCCGCGGCGCACAATCTGCACGGACAGCTTCTGTTCAATCTCAGTCAGATTGCGGTCATATTCGCCGCAAAGATCGATCAGCAATCGGTTGTCTGGAAATTCTACAAACGCCTCGCGCGCGGGCATTTCATTTGGCGGTGGGGTTAGGGCACCGGTGGCCAATCCGTTCTCCTGTCTTGGCATTGCACCCCGAGCGTAGACAAGATTTCTTGGTAGGTGCAAGCCACAGTTTTAAAATTTCCGCTGAGGTCGACAAAACCGCCAGCCAACCTGCTTTCAGTCGCCAGAAACTGTGCGTCAGAACGTGTAGTTCAAACCAAATCTGAGGCCGCGATATCCTGGTGTCGACTTAGTTGAAAAGCCTGAACCAAATTCGACGGTCTTGGATTCGAACTGAACATATTGATACTCGCCGGTGATCGACCAGTTATCGTTCAATTTATGCTCAGCCCCAATGCTGGCGGTGTACCCGCCACGCCGATCCGATTCTTCGAACAGCTGGCTAGAGAAGGTCGAGGAGATGCTGCTGGTCGTATCAACCTGACCCCAGATATATCCAACGCTGACAAAGTACAGCACCCGACCGCTGCGGTTTGTCAGGCCGTTGCGCAGTTGCACATAGAACATGTCGGAAATTTCGGTTCTGCCCGTCACCGTATCGCCACCGATCTGGGTCGAGACCGTATCGCTTAGATTTCCGACGTCATACCCCAGTTCGATCCCATAGACATAGTCGCGGCCAAGGCTGGTCGGAACGACACCGCGCCAGCCCCCCCGCATGCTGAAATAGCCACCGCGGACATCCTGATCCCCAATATCGAACACACCGGTGGGGGTTCTAAGACCAAAACGATCGCTGCCGTTTGCGCCATAACCGGCACCGAACCCAAGATAAAAGGCGCTGACATCGCGGCTGAAACGCTCTGCGCTAATCACATCGGGCTCTGTCACCTCACCTTTCAACTCAGCTGCCAGCGTAGTGCCGGCAAAAAGTGCTGAGACACAGACAACCCACGCTGCGCGCCAAAGGTTCGACCGTTTCAATCCCCGAATAACTTCCACTCGTACCCTCCATCACACGCCGACCACGTTTTCAGGGTAGCGCAATATACGGCTTTTCAGATGCTCAGATATACGCCGAACACATGGTTAGCATTGGTCCGAGCATAGTTCGAAGCCATAAATCAAGGGTAAATTTTGGAAACAAAACCCAGAACCGGTACCGTATCCGCGATCAATCACAAAAAGAGAGCAGTTCTCCTGCCAGTGAATTTGCACCCGAATCAGTGATGCGAACCTCTCGCAGATCGCCAACTTCAATCCCGGGGGCCTTAACGTGGACCGAATGCAGATATTCGGATTTACCAACCATTTGCCCTTCGAGACGGCCGGTTTTTTCGAACAGAACGCGTACTGTGCGGCCCACCATCGCATCCTGTATCTCGCGCTGATGCCGGGTGATCAGGGCTTGCAGCCGCTGCAAGCGGTCATCTGCAGCATCCGGATCAACCTGTGCCCGTTCAGCAGCTGGTGTGCCGGGACGGGTCGAATATTTGAACGAATACGCATATCCGTATTTGACCTGCTCAACCAAATCCATCGTCGCCTGAAAATCCTCTTCGGTTTCTTCCGGGAAACCGACAATGAAATCGCCGGACATCACGATGTCCGGGCGCGCCACGCGAATACGTTCGATCAGTCGAAGGTAGCTTTCAGCCGTGTGGCTGCGGTTCATCCGCTTGAGAATCCGGTCCGAGCCGGACTGCACGGGCAAGTGCAAATACGGCATCAGTTTGTCACATGTGCCATGCGCCTCGATCAGGTCATCAGCCATGTCATTGGGGTGCGATGTGGTGAAACGGATGCGTTCCAGCCCGTCAACCTTGTTCAATTCCCAGATCAGGGAGGCCAAGGTCATGTCTCCGTTCGGGCCCGCGCCGTGATAGGCGTTGACGTTCTGACCCAACAGGGTGATCTCGCGCACGCCACGATCAACCAGATCCTGCGCTTCGCGGATGATGCGATCCGCCGGGCGGCTGACCTCGGCCCCGCGTGTATAGGGCACGACGCAGAAGGCACAAAACTTGTCGCAGCCTTCCTGCACGGTCAGAAACGCCGTCGGGCCACGCTTGGCCTTAGGGCGGTTCTTCAACTTCTCGAACTTGTCTTCCTCGGGAAAATCCGTGTCCAGCGCTTTGGCCCCGGTGCGGGTCTTGGCCTCCATTTCGGGCAGGCGGTGATAGCTTTGCGGACCGACCACCAGATCGACCAACGGCTGGCGGCGCATGATTTCCTCGCCTTCGGCCTGCGCCACACATCCTGCAACGCCGATCTTCAGATCGGGTTTTTCGGCCTTCAGCCCCTTGAACCGCCCCAGTTCTGAATAGACCTTCTCGGCTGCCTTTTCCCGGATGTGGCAGGTGTTCAGCAGAATCATATCCGCATCATCGGCTGACTGGGTTTCGACATACCCCTGCCCGCCCAGCGCTTCGGCCATACGTTCACTGTCATAGACATTCATCTGACAGCCATAGGTCTTGATAAACAGCTTCTTGGATTCGGACATGGGGCGGGCCTTTGCATTCGCTGGATCGGCGTCATCTATACGCTTCGAACGCCGCTTGCAATGTGGGCGCATTTACCTGAATTTGGCAGGACTTTCCAGCAGGGCACAAATGAACGCGCGATGACCTACGATTCCTTGGACAGCTTCCTGAAATCCGGCCAAACCGCCTTGTCCAAGGGACCGGTTGCTCTGATCTTTGCCGAAGATGATGCCGAAATTGAAAGCACGCTGCACCACCACCTCTCACTTGGATTTCAATCCGTCGTTGCCTTCATGCCAACCGAGTTCGACCTGAGCGAGGAGCTCAGCGTGCGGGTTCATCGGGTTACGTTCAATTGCGCGCCCAGATCGGTCGTATTCGATGCGTTGAATCACATCATCAAAGCAGCTCCGAGCGTCTGGATGTACTACTGCTACAACGCCGAATACCTGTTCTATCCGTTCTGCGAAACGCGCAGCATCGGTGAGATGCTGGCCTTTCACACCGAGGAACGCCGCAGCGCAATGCTATGCCATGTGGTCGATATCTACGCCGATGATCTGGCCGAGTTCCCAACCGGTGTCGCACCGGACCATGCCATGCTGGACAGCACCGGATATTATGCGCAGGCGCGCCACGATGCCTCGGGGCGGCCGCTGGAACGCCAGCTGGATATGTCAGGTGGCCTGCGGTGGCGGTTCGAGGATCATATTCCGTACGAACGCCGCCGGATCGACAGAATCGCCCTGTTCAAAACGCAGGCCGATTTGATCATTCAATCGGATCACACGTTCAACCAGCCGGAATACAACACCTATTCCTGCCCTTGGCATCATAACCTAACGGCTGCCATCTGTTCATTCCGGGCTGCCAAGGCACTGAAAAGCAACGCCGGGTCGACCTTTGACATCTCCAGTTTTCGCTGGAGCCATTCTGTGTCTTTCGAATGGAACTCGCGTCAATTGCTGGATCTGGGCCTGATCGAGCCTGGCCAGTGGTTCTGAAACTACCGTTGCAACAGAATAGGGAACCAATCCTCGCGCAGGCGCTGGCCCGGCACCATCTCATGCCCCGGAAACGGGGGTGAGGTCGGGCCGGGGCGTTCCACATACCGCGCATCATCACCGACCAACCGTAGCGAGAATGCCCGACGGCGGCTATCCGACTGATTGCCCCGCGCGCCGTGCAAAGTGCGATAGTTAAACGCCACCGCGTCCCCCGGTTCCATCTCGAACTCGACCACTTTCATGCCCTCGGCATCCGGGTCGGGCACGGCGATGTATTGACCTTCATCCGCAAAGAACCCCTCTTCAGAGACCCAACGGGTCGGCAGCACCTCTTTCTCCCAGCGATGCGATCCGGCAACGCAACGCAGCGTGGCCTGTTTCACCGCATCCAGCGGCGTCCAGAAGCTGATCGTTTGCTGCCCTTCGACAAAGTAATACGGTCCGTCCTGATGCCACGGCGTCGCCATCGAAGTTCCGGGTTCTTTGACCAGAACATGATCATGAAACATCTGCACACTTCGCGATTGCATCAAATCAGCAGCCACGGCAGCAGCCGGAGAGGTCTTGATCACCTCCTGAAACTGGGGGATTCGGCTCCAGTTGCAATAATCATCGAAGAATAGGCCGGTTTGACCCTCCTTCTTGTTTTCTGACGCATAAGGCCCCGGCGCGTCCATATTGGCCGCAACACCTTCACGCAGTTGTTCGACGTGATCGGAAAACAGCCCTTTGACCAAGACAACACCCTCACTCTGATACGTGTCGATCATCTGCTGCGAAACAAGAGGGTGCGGCATGTCAATCTCCGTTCGGTTACCTTTGAATGCGTCCGTTAGAGATCACCCAGGTATTCTGTTCAAATCATATCTTTCGAAGTTATAATTAGCTTCATGTTATATATTTCACTGCGTCAGTACGAATACATATGTGCGATCGCGCGGCAGGGCAGCCTGTCTGCAGCGGCCCAGGCGCTAAATGTCTCGCAACCCGCGCTGTCCAACGCGCTGACCCGGGTCGAGTCACATCTTGGATACCCACTGTTCGTCCGCAGGCGCGGGGCTGCTATGGTTTCAACCCCGCAGGGGCGCCGCTTTGTCGAGCAGGCCGAAGGGTTGTTGAGTTCTGCTGCACAAATTGAAAACCCTGGGTCCGTTCCGCAAGGTCTGGATCATTTAACTGTCGGCTGCTTCGTCGATCTGGCCCCGTTCCACATTGCACCCGCCCTGCGCTGTTTGCACGCGACGCTGCCAGATGTTTCGGTGTCTTATTCGGTCGAAGATTTTCAGGGATTGCTGGACAGCTTGATCGACGGTCGGATCGATCTCGCGATTACCTATGATCTGGGTATGGATGCCGGTTTTGTACGGCAAAAACTGTTCGATAGCGTCCCGCAGGCATTGCTGTCGCCAGAACACCCATTGGCTGGGGCACGTCAGGTTACGCTAACCGAACTGGCGAACGAACCCTTGATCCTGTCAACCGAAGGGCTGTCTGCACAACACATACTAGGCCTCTTTAGACGCCATGGGTTAAACCCAACAGTCAGACACCGAGCCGCCACGCTTGAGATTCAGCGCAGCCTCGCCGCACATGGCGAAGGGGTAGCGATCAGCTATGTCAGCCCAAAGAACGAACTGAGCTACGATAACAAGAGCTTGGCAAGCCTGCCCATCGCCGACAAGGACGTAGCCGAGGCCGTCGTGCTGGCGCGTCACGGCACCGGGCCTGTCGACGCAACAACGAAGACCGCAGAACGCGCTCTGCTTGATCAAATGAAGGATCTGTAAATCAGGTGGATTTCTTGCGCAGACGGATCACGACATCAACCGATGCGATCTCGACCCCTTTGGGGGCCTCTGGCAGGCGCTGGATCACCAATTCCTCGGACGGAGCATCGCTGAGCCGCCCTTCATCTTCCCAGAAGAAATGCGGGTGATCATGCGTGTTGGTGTCGAAATAGCTTTTCGATCCGTCCACGGTGATTTCTTGCAGCACACCCGCCTCGCAGAAGGCGCGCAGCGTATTGTAGACCGTTGCCAGCGACACGGCGTCGCCTTTGGTTTTGGCGGACTCAAACAAGCTTTCAGCTGTGACGTGACGATGGCGACCATCACCGATCAAAAGCTCAGCCAGCGCCACGCGCTGACGCGTCGGGCGCAGCCCTGCGCCTTCCAGCCAATTTGTCGCTATCTTCCGGCTCTGAGGTGTCATTAATCCGATACCCGTTCTTGCTGCCTTATATATAGGGGCGCTCTTACCCAGATTTCAAATGAAATTCATTCGCAAACAGCCAAGTGCCGCAACATCTTACGGCCCGCGCTCTTGCAGGACCTTGCATACGGGTGCTAGGTGAGGCCAGATATAACGAACGGACCCAAGGCAGGAGAGGCGGCAGAATGGCCCAGTTCCCGAGCAGTTTTGACAAAGACGATCTGCTAAAATGTGCTCATGGCGAATTATTTGGCCCTGGCAATGCGCAACTGCCTGCGCCGCCCATGCTGATGATGGATCGCATTACCGAAGTGTCAGCGGATGGCGGGGTCTATGGCAAAGGCCACATTCTAGCTGAATTCGATATCACGCCCGACCTTTGGTTTTTTGACTGCCACTTTCCCGGAAACCCGATTATGCCCGGATGTCTCGGGCTGGATGGCTTGTGGCAATTGACAGGCTTTAATCTGGGCTGGCGTGGTTGGCAGGGTCGCGGCATGGCCGTGGGTGTCGGCGAGGTCAAACTAACCGGTATGGTGCGCCCGGACCGTAAGATGCTGACCTATAAAATCGATTTCAAAAAGGCGATCCAGACCCGCCGCCTGACCATGGGCGTAGCAGATGGTATTGTCGAAGCGGACGGCGAAGTAATTTACGACGTCAAAGACATGAAAGTTGTTCTGTCGGACGCCTAAGGTGGACCAGCCTGAAATAAGGAGCACGCACATGCGTCGAGTAGTTGTCACCGGTCTGGGGATAGTCTCCTCCATCGGGAACAATGCCCAAGAGGTTCTGGCCTCTCTCAAGGCCGGTAAATCCGGTATCGAAGCCAATGAGCAAATGGTTGAACATGGCTTTCGCAGTCAGATCGCAGGAACGCTGAAAATCGACGTGGCCGAGCATGTGGACAAACGCACCTTGCGGTTCATGGGCCCCGGCGCAGCCTATGCCCATATCGCCATGAGCCAGGCGATCGAAGACTCTGGGCTTAGCGAAGATCAGGTCGTCAATCCGCGCACTGGCCTTGTCGCCGGCTCGGGCGGTCCGTCGACCAGTGCTATGCTGACAGCTCATCAGACTGTGCTGAAAACCGGTGCGACCAAGCGGATCGGGCCATTTGCTGTGCCGAAATGCATGTGCTCGACCATTTCCGCCAACCTTGCGACCGCGTTCAAGATCAAGGGGATCAACTATTCGATCACCTCGGCCTGCTCGACCTCGCTGCATTGCATCGGCAACGCAGCGGAACAGATCATGTTGGGCAAACAGGATGTCATGTTCGCAGGCGGCGGAGAAGAACTGGACTGGACGTTGTCCTGCCTGTTCGACGCGATGGGTGCGATGTCATCGAAGTATAACGACACACCCGAAAAAGCCTCGCGCGCGTTCGACGAAAACCGCGATGGGTTCGTAATTTCCGGCGGTGGCGGAATTGTCGTGCTGGAAGAACTGGATCACGCCTTGGCCCGTGGTGCAAAGATCTATGCCGAAGTGACCGGCTATGCCGCCACATCGGATGGCCATGATATGGTAGCCCCGTCCGGCGAAGGCGGTGAACGCGCGATGCGGCTGGCTCTGGCGACAGTTCCTGAAGGCCGCAAGGTTGGCTACATCAACGCCCACGGCACCTCGACGCCGGTCGGGGACGTGGGTGAGGTCGAAGCCGTGCGTCGCATCTTTGGTGAAGGCAGCGTGCCGCCAATCTCATCGACCAAATCGATGACCGGCCACGCACAGGGGGCTGCGGGCGCGCTAGAGGCGATCTTCTGCCTGCTGATGCTGGATAATGATTTCATTACGCCGTCGATCAATGTCGACACTTTAGCCGAAGGCATTCGGCCCGGCGAAATTGCAACGAAAACGGTTGAGAAGGCAGGTTTGGACAGTGTCATGACCAACAGCTTCGGCTTTGGCGGCACCAACGGGTCTATGGTTCTGTCGAAGTATAACGGGTGAATGTGATGTCGGATCTTCTAAAGGGAAAACGCGGCCTGATCATGGGCGTGGCCAATGATCGCTCGATTGCGTGGGGCATCGCCAAAGCCATGCACGAAGCAGGTGCCGAGCTGGCATTCACCTATCAGGGCGAGGCATTCGGCAAGCGGTTGGAACCGCTGGCCCAAAGCCTTGGCAGCGATTTCATGGTGGATGCGGATGTCACCGATGACGCATCGTTGGATCGTGCGTTCGGAGAACTAGCCGAGCGCTGGCCAACCATCGATTTTGTGGTCCACGCCATTGCCTATTCGGACAAATCCGAACTGACGGGCCGGTTCCTGAACACCACGCGCGCCAATTTCAAGCATTCGATGGATGTGTCAGCCTATTCCTTCATCGAGGTCGCGCGCCGCGCCTATCCGATGATGAAGGAAAATGGCGGCTCGCTGCTGACACTGACCTATCAGGGTTCGAACCGCGTTGTTCCGAATTACAACGTGATGGGTGTTGCCAAGGCAGCACTGGAGTCTGCGACCCGCTATTTGGCCAACGATCTGGGCCCTGAAGGCATCCGTGTAAACGCCATTTCGCCCGGACCGATGAAGACGCTGGCAGGCGCAGCCATCGGCGGTGCGCGCAAAACCTACAAGTTCTGCGACCAGAATGCCCCTATGCGCTCGAACGCCACGCTGGAAGCTGTTGGCGGTACAGCGGTTTATCTAACCTCGGACGCCGGCGCTTGCACATCGGGTGAGATCATCCGCGTGGATGGCGGTTTCCACGTGCTCGGAATGCCACAGCCCGATTTCATGTGACCATATCTTTCCCTGACGCCGCCAAGATTTGACCATCTTTCGGCGTCAGGGTCTGCGATATGAGCAAACTTGACCAGATCATCGCAAGCAATGCACGCACGGCCCGGCGCAAATCGGGTTTCCTGAGCCAGCGCGCGCGTATCATGCTTTTGACCCTGACCACGTTGCTGGTGCTATTTGTGTTCTTCACACAACCACCAGTGCGCAGCGCCATCGAAGCGTTGATCGGATAAGGGCAAAGCCGGGTTCATTGCGTTCAAGCACAGCGCAGGCCCGTGCAGGTCCTGCGATGGTACCGCGTCGCTTTTGAGCGTTCTGACTGAAACACTCGGATCGATCTTCAATTGCACTAGTTGATTGACACAACCTCAATCTCGAAAATCAAATCCTGACCGGCCAGCGGGTGATTGGCGTCCAGCGTTACGGTCGCGTCATTTGCGTCAACAATCGTGACCGGCAAAGCCTGACCATCCGGTGTCTGCATCTGCAATTGCGTGCCGGGGTCCAGCGGGATGTCATCCGGAATACCCTCGCGCGGGATTTCCTGGCGCATGGCAGGGTTGATCGGCCCATAGGCATCAACGCAGGCAATCTCGACCCGTTTCTTATCGCCCACAGCAAGACCCGGCATCGCACTATCTAGCCCCGGAATGATCTGACCGGACCCAACCGCAAACTCCAGCGGATCGCGTCCGTCCGAGCTGTCGAAGACAGTTCCGTCCAGCAGCGTACCGGTATAGTGGATGCGAACCGTGTCGCCTTGTTTGATGTCTGCCATTTGAGGCCTCCGGGCCGATAAGTGTGTGAACCGCCAACCCTAGGGGCCCACACAATGATGTAAACCCTTCGCCCTTTCATGCCCTGCTCTCTTGTGCCAACTTGCGCAGAAAGGTCGGAGGCGTAGATGACAATCACAACCTGTATTTTTGATGCCTATGGCACATTGTTTGACGTCGCCGCCGCCGCCCGCCAGGCTGCGTCCGAACCCGGCTTTGAGGCGCTGCGCGACACCTGGCCCGAGGTCGCGGGACATTGGCGTCTGAAGCAGTTGCAATACACATGGCTTCGGGCCGTCGCCGATGCGCATGCCGATTTCTGGGATGTGACGCAGGACGGTCTGGACTGGGCACTGGAAGCTACAGGCCTGCACGGGGATGCTAAGCTGCGTCAACGCCTGCTGGACCTGTACTGGGAATTACAAGCCTATCCCGAAGTTCCAGACATGCTGAAGGCTCTGAAAGATGGCGGTTTGCAAACCGCCATCCTATCCAATGGCTCCCCACCGATGCTGGACGGGGCCGTGCAGTCAGCCGGAATCGGCGACCTTCTGGATGACGTGCTTTCGGTCGAAAGCGTCGGCGTGTTCAAACCGCATGTCCGGGTCTACGATCTGGTGCAGCAGCGGTTCGGCTGTGCCCGCGACGAAGTTCTGTTCGTCAGCTCAAACGGCTGGGATGCGGCCGGGTCCAGCGGCTATGGTTTTGTCACCGCATGGGTGAACCGTGCAAACGAGCCGATAGACCGCCTGCCCTGGACACCGGCGCATGTGCTGACCGATCTGACCTCGATCCCTGATCTGGCGGGGATTTGATGTCTGATTTTCGAACATCAGACGGCAGACGCCTGTATTTCGAACAATCCGGCTCTGGTGATCCTGTACTGTGTCTGTCGGGATTGACACGCAACAGTGGTGATTTCTCATTTGTCCAGCCCCACCTGGATGGCATGCAGCTCATCATGATGGACTACCGCGGGCGCGGGCGATCAGACCGTGATCCTGACTTCATGAACTACAATATCTTTCGTGAGTCTTTGGATGCGATTGAGCTGCTGAACCAACTTGGTGTGGAAAAGACGGCGATTTTGGGCACCTCACGTGGCGGGTTGATCGCAATGGCCCTTGCTGCCAGCCATCCTGATCGATTGACTCATGTAATCCTGAACGATGTGGGACCGGTCATTGAACCTTCGGGCATCGCCAAGATCATGGACTATGTCGGCAAAGCGCCGATTTCAAAAACTTACGAAGAAGCCGCCTGGGTACTGCAAGCCGTGATGGAACCGCAGTTTCCTGATGTGCCCTACGAGCGTTGGTTGGCTCTGGCGAAAATCCAATACAGCGCGACGCCCGAGGGCCTGACCCTGCAATATGACCCTGCCCTGCGCACAGCTCTGTTGGAGCAGGCAGCGGCTGGAACGATCCCAGATATGTGGATTTTCTATGACGCGCTGAAGGACATCCCAACCGGTGTGTTGAGGGGTGCAAACTCAGATGTTCTGAGTGCTGAAACATTGGCTGAAATGCACAAGCGTCACCCCGAATTGATCTCAGCCGAAGCTCCGAACCGGGGGCATGTTCCGTTTCTGGACGAACCTGAATCTTTGGCCCTCATACACAAGGTATTGAGTACAACATGAGCAGTATTGAATTGATCGAAGCCGCCGCAGACCGGTTGCGCGGGCATGTACGGGAAACGCCCGTTCTAACCTCACCCTTTCTGGATGACATAGCGGGCCGTCGCGTTTTGGTTAAACCCGAATGTCTGCAACACGCCGGCAGTTTCAAGTTTCGCGGCGCATGGTCGGCGATATCTTCGCTGAAACCCGACCAGCGACAGCGCGGTGTCATCGCCTATTCCTCAGGCAATCATGCGCAGGGCATTGCGATGGCGGCCTCGAAACATGGCGTTGCGTCGGTGATCGTGATGCCATCGGACGCACCGCAGTTGAAGATCGACAACACGCGGGCATTAGGCGGCGAAGTGGTCCTCTATGATCGGTCCAGCGAAAGCCGTGAGGAGATTGGCGAGGCTTTGGCCGCTGAGCGAGGCCTGACCCTTATCCGGCCCTATGATGAGCCTCAGGTTATCGCCGGTCAGGGTACAGTTGGCCTTGAACTCGCGCAACAGGTCGCAGCGTTCGGTGTTGAAAAGGCAGATGTTCTGGTCTGCTGCGGCGGTGGCGGGTTGACCTCGGGTATCGCTCTGGCATTGGAAAAACATGCGCCCGGCCTGCGCGCCCGACCGTGCGAGCCGGACGGGTTTGACGACGTCAAACGTTCGTTGGCCAGCGGTCAGATCCAGAACAACAACGTCTCGTCCGGCAATATCTGTGATGCGATCCTAACCCCGCAGCCGGGCGAGATTACCTTTCCCATTCTCCAACGGCTCTGCGGACCGGGCTTGTCGGTGTCAGAGGATGAGGCGTTGAAGGCAGTGGCTTTGGCATTTCTGCGCCTGAAAATCGTATTGGAACCCGGTGGGGCCGTTGCGCTGGCCTCGGCCCTGTTCCGCAAGGATGAGATTGAAGGCGACGATGTAGTGGTGGTTGCATCCGGCGGCAATGCCGATCCGGAAGTGTTTGCCAAAGCATTGGAGCGGTTAGACGCATAGTGGTCAGATTGAATGAAGCGCGCGTTACGACCCAAAGGACCTTAACATGCCTCACGTGACGATCGGGAACGTGGACCTGAACTACAGGATTGATGGCTCGCCAACCGGCGCACCCATCGTGTTTGCCAATTCATTGGGCACAGACCTGCATCTATGGGATGGGGTGATCCCTCACCTGCCCGACGGTCTGCGGATCATTCGATTTGACAAGCGCGGCCACGGTCAATCCTCGGTTCCACCTGCTCCTTATTCGATGGGATCGCTGATCCGAGATACCGAGACTTTATTAGATCATCTCGACGTGCGCGATTGTGTGTTCGTGGGCCTGTCAATCGGTGGCATGATCGCCCAAGGCCTAGCCATCAAACGTCTGGATCAGGTGCGCGCCTTGGTCCTGTCTAACACGGCCGCCAAGATCGGCATGCCCTCGATTTGGCAGGATCGGATGACGGCTGTCCGCGATGGCGGGATCGAAGTCCTGGCCGATGCCACAATGGAACGCTGGTTCTCGCGTGAGTTTCGAGCCGCACAAAACCACCTGCCCTGGCGCGAGATGATGGTGCAGCAGCCAGTTGAAGGATATCTGGGATGCTGTGCCGCTATCGCCGGCACGGATTTCTATACGCCAACGTCGGGTTTGCGGCTGCCCACTTTAGGCATCGCCGGCAGCGAAGACGGCTCGACCCCACCAGACCTTGTGCGTGAAACGGTCGAACTGATCCCCGGCGCGCAATTCAAGTTGATGCGAAGGGCAGGACATTTGCCTTGTGTTGAAAAACCAGACGAGTTTGCCGCTATACTAGAAGCGTTTTTGACGGATATTGGACATATTTAAGGGAGTGCTTTGATGGCTGATTTCCTTCTGATTCACGGTTCTTGCCACGGGGCCTGGTGTTGGCGCGACTTGATTCCCGCGCTGGAAAACTTTGGGCACACAGCCCGTGCCATCGACATGCCCAGCCACGGCGCGGACCCTACGCCGATTGCCGAGGTCACCCTTGATGGCTGCCGGGACGCTATACTTGCCGCATCGACGCCAGATACGATCATCGTAGGGCATTCTTGGGGTGGTTATCCGATAAGTGCGGCCGCCGAAGCGCAACCACGCGCCATGCGCGCCATGGTCTACCTGAGCGCCTATGTCCCGCAAGACGGTGTGTCTATGGTCGAGATGCGCCGCCGTGGACCAAACCAAACAATCGCAGATGCCGTCGAAAAATCAGCCGATGGATTGTCCTACACCGTCCGTCCAGAGCATGTAAAAGAGCTGTTCTACCATGATTGCGCGCCCGAAATCACACCGTTCGCCTTTGCGCGCCTGTGTCCACAGGCCATACGCCCGCAAGATACGCCCTTGGCACTTAGCAAACGCTACCAAAGTGTCACGCGCGCATATATTGCAACCAGCGATGATCACACTGTTCCATTCGCGTATCAAAAGCAGATGGGCAGCGAAATTCGCACGGATTTGCAACGCACTATTGACAGCGGGCACTCCTCGTTCTTTTCACATCCGGACCAATTGGCGCGTACGCTGACAGATCTTGAGAAACGGCTTTGATCAGGCGCCCTCGCGACCTCACGTCAAAGAACAACCCTCTATCCTAACGAATTGACCCCGCCTAGGGTGCCGGGGACGAAACTTTGTGATGGTTCTGATGCGCCTGCCCTTTGCCTTTGTTCTATGTACCGTGATGATCGATGCGATGGGGATTGGCCTGGTGATGCCGATCATGCCGCAACTGATTGTCGAGGTTCAGGGCGGAACGCTTGCAAGTGCGGCGATTTGGGGCGGTATCCTCAGCACCGCGTTTGCGGCGATGCAGTTTGTTTTTGGGCCTATCCTCGGGAATCTGTCTGACGCCTACGGACGACGGTTGGTTCTGCTGGTGTCGCTATTTGTGATGGCCTTGGATTACGTGGTGATGGCGCTCGCGGGCAGCATCTGGCTGCTGCTGATTGGGCGTATTGTCGGGGGCATCACTGCGGCTACACATTCGACGGCGGCGGCATTTATGGCCGATGTCTCAAAACCGGAAGACAAGGCTGCAAACTTTGGCCTTGTCGGCGCAGCGTTTGGCGTGGGCTTTGTTCTGGGCCCGGTGATGGGCGGGCTGCTCAGTGAATATGGAACACGCGCGCCGTTTTGGGCGGCTGCTGGGCTTTCGGCCCTGACCTTTGCCATTGGCTTTTTTGTGATGCCGGAAACCGTGACCGACAAGACCCGTCGGGCATTCAGTTTGAAGCGCGCGAACCCGGTCAGCTCGCTTACAGCGATCGCCGCCCTGCCTGGTATCCGGCCCCTGCTGTGGGTCTATTTCCTGTATTCGGTGTCAATCTACGTCTACCCAGCGATATGGTCCTATTTTACGACCGAGCGGTTTGGCTGGTCGCCGCAGATGATCGGCCTGTCGCTGGGCGTTTATGGAATTGGCATGGCCGCTGTTCAGGGCGGGCTGATCCGCCCCGCCACGCGTTATCTGGGTGAACGCGTCACCATCCTCTATGGCATGGCCTTCGAGATCGTTAGCTTCCTGTTTCTCGCCTTTTTGACCAATGGCCTTATTGCTTTGATGCTGATCCCGATGACTGCGCTGGGCGCGGTCATCACGCCAGCCTTGCAAGCGATGATGTCACGCGCAACGCCAGATTCGCAGCAGGGTGAACTGCAAGGCGTATTGGCGTCTCTGCACGCGATGTCGATGGTCATATCACCCCTATTGATGACCAGCGTTTTTGCCCACTTTATCCAACCAAACACGGCAATCTATCTGCCCGGTGCTCCCTTCCTTCTGGCTCTGGTCCTCATGCTGGTTGGGGTGCTTCTATTTCTTCGCGCACGCCCCATCGCGGTATGACAACGACATCAACCTGACGATTTCCGGCTTGCAGCCCGGTTGTTCCCAAGCCACCGTGGTCGAAACAGCCGAATAGCCGGAGCGCTCGGAATGAAGTTGCAAGATCTTGATATTATTGTCACCGCACCCCCCGCCCCCGGTTGGGGTGGTCGGTATTGGATATTGGTGAAGCTCACCACTGATACGGGCATCACAGGCTGGGGGGAATGCTATGCCTCGACCGTGGGCCCCGAGGCCATGAGCCATGTGATCCGCGATGTATTCGACCGGCACATGCAGGATGAAAACCCCGAAAACATCGAATTGATGTTTCGTCGCGCCTATTCCAGCGGGTTCACTCAGCGCCCGGACCTGACGGTGATGGGTGCTTTTTCTGGGCTTGAAATCGCGTGTTGGGATATTCTGGGGAAAGATCGAGATCGGCCCGTTTACGCCCTGCTGGGCGGCAAGATGAATGAGCGCATTAGGTCCTATACCTACCTCTACCCTCTGCCCCAGCACAATTTGAATGACTTCTGGACTGCGCCTGATCAGGCCGGAGAAAGCGCCGCAGAAATGGTGCGCCAAGGCTATACGGCGGTCAAATTCGACCCGGCGGGTCCCTATACCATCCGGGGCGGGCATATGCCGGCGATGTCTGATATCTCGATGTCTGTGGCCTTTTGCAAAGCCATCCGCGAAGCTGTGGGGGACAAGGCCGATCTGCTGTTCGGCACCCACGGTCAATTCAACACGGCTGGCGCTATTCGGCTGGGCCAAGCGTTGGAGCCGTATTCGCCGCTTTGGTTCGAAGAACCTACGCCGCCCGATAACATCGAAGACATGGCGCGCGTTGCGCGCAATGTCCGTATCCCTGTCGCCACCGGCGAGCGCATGACCACCAAGGCCGAGTTCGGCGCAGTCCTGCGCGCAGGAGCGGCGGAAATCCTGCAACCCGCTCTTGGGCGCGCTGGCGGCATCTGGGAAATGAAGAAAGTCGCGGCCATGGCCGAAGTCTTTAATGCGCAGATGGCACCTCATCTTTATGCCGGTCCGGTAGAATGGGCCGCCAATATCCATCTGGCGGCCTCGATCCCCAACCTGTTGTTGCTGGAATCCATCGACACTCCGTTTCACGATCAACTGATCAAGGGCTCGATCCGGGTTGAGGATGGCTTTGTCACGCCACCCACTGCGCCAGGCCTTGGGATTGAGGTCGACGAAGATCTGGCGTGTGCTCATCCCTACACCGGAGACGGCCTGCACCTGCAAATGCAGGAGGATCCTTGCGACTACGCAAATGGAAATTCCTTTCAGGGCGGCGCACCAGCAACCGAGGGGTGACAAGTCCGCGCGGGTTGGGGCATATTGCTCCAATCCCTATTTGACAGATGGCCTATCCGTGACCCCGAAAGACGCTGCCGTTTTACCCATTGAAGCATCAGACAGCATGCAAGCAAACGCAGCCCGTGCTGCGGCTTACCTGAAGACATTGGCGCATGAAGGGCGCCTGATGATCCTGTGCCATCTAAGCGATGGGGAAAAATCGGTCGGAGAACTTGAGAGCCGGTTGCAAATCCGTCAGGCCGCCGTCAGCCAGATGTTGGCCCGGTTGCGAGATGAACAACTGGTTTCAACCCGACGGGACGGTAAGACCGTTTATTATTCACTGGCCGACCAAAGCACCCAGCGCGTGATCGGATTGATGTACGAGCTGTTCTGCCGGCCCGAGAGCTGAGGGTTAGTTCGACACATACCCCGCGATCACCTGCATCAGCTTATAGGCAGTGGCGGCATCGTTTTCGACAACGGCCAGAAACTCTTCCTCACCAATCCTCAGGCAGGACAAATCGGTCTCGGCAATCATGCTCAGGGCGCGTGGCTCTTTTCGGATCAACCCTAACTCACCCACTAATGCACCTGCGCTTACAGTTGTGATCAATTGATCCGGACCATCCGATTGCGGCAGATACAAGCCTGCCTCTCCGCCCAGTACCACGTAGGCGCCATCGGTCGGTTGGTCATCTTTCAGGAACACGACCTGTCCGGGTGTTGCATCAAACCAGCGCGCGCCGAAGGCAAGCAAGCGCAGCTGCCTGCGATCCAACCCGGAAAACAGTGGCGTTTGTTCAAGCGCACGTAATTTGCGCGCAAGATCAGCCGATGCAGCGCTGTCTTCTTCCACGTCCACAGGTCCTTCGTCCGAGACAACGCGACCTTGCCGGATTTCAACGAACATGTCGAACACGTCCGGATTTTCGAACTGATCGTTCAGATAGATGATCGTGACATCCGGCATCAATTCCCGCAGGTTTTTGTACACTGCAATCTGTGTCTTGACGCTATAGCTGGCCAGCGCGTTCTCTAGGATCAGGATATCCGGCTTCTTGATCGTTGCCCGCGTAAACGCCAGTGGCTCGGCAAAAACAGCGGGCAGGTTCTGCCCCCCGAGCGAAACCGGCACATCATAGATCAGCTCAACAACCAGCGGGCGCGCGCCATTCTCGGCCAGAACATCCACAATCAGCTTGCGTACCTCGTCGGATCGCGCGCCACCAATCTGGCTGACTTTGCCAAAAAGCGCGTTTTCCATCACCGACAGACCCGGTGCGATCCGCCCGGAATCCAACGGAACAAACACGTCCTGCAGCGGTTCCAGCAGCTTACTGGAATGACTATGGCGCAGCTCCAGAATGCGGCTCTTGAGCTCATCGGTGAAGGCCGGGCCAATCTGCTCCGCTGAGATCACAAATGGCACCGCCAGCAGGTTCGCCAATTGGGCGTCATCCAGCCCTTCGGCCCCTTCTTTCCGGGTGCGTTCGACCAATTCAACGGCCACCTCATAGGTCCCGGCCTCTAGGCCCAGTTTGCGGAACAAAGGATGGTCGGTGCCATCCAGCCCAAAGATCTGCCGCAACATGTCGATCACGTCACGCGTAAGGGCGATCAGTGTCTCATCCAATCCAAGCTCACGCAACTGGCCCAGGAACACGGTTTGCTTGGCCAGAAGCTCTTGGTTGACCGGAACACAAGGCGTTGCGAACAGCAGGTTCTCGGCCACGGGCAAGGCCGGGTTATAGCTTTCGCGATCAAAGATCAGCGCCTGCTCGGTCAGCTTCGCTTTTCTTACCGTCTCTTGTATCAACGGGCGCAGTTCGATCAGCTTCTGCGCAAGCAGGGGATGGGCGACCGGATCAAAATCCTGCTCGGATCCGCGTCGAAACAAGGCCGCGCCCGATCCCATTCCGTCGATCAATTTCAACCACCAATCCCGCAGATCAGCCGCGCTCTGAAAGCCTGCACGAGACGGGTCGAGCCATTCTGCCTGGAACGGGTCGGTGCTGTTCCCCGCACGCAGGGTTTCAGCAAAACCGGGGTGATCGGTGTGTTCAGACAACGGCTTGAACCGCATGGGCATCATAACGTTGTCGCCCAGCGTGCCTTGAAACATCACAGGTCGAGATGATGCATAACCGATCCGCGCCGCCACGACGCCCTGATGCAACTCGGCCAGATTCTGATCACCGATTTCAACCCTGCCCGCGCTGGGCAGGATTTCGCGTGTCAGCAGTTCGCTGACGGCGCGCCGGTCTTCCTCGCTCTGCGCTAGAATGCCGATTGTTTTACCCGCCGGAAATGTCAGGTTCAGGTCATCCAGCACCTGATTGCCGTCCATGTCGCGCACCGAAACGTGATCAAGAACAATATCGCCGCTCAGATGCGGACGCTCGGGCGGTTCGCCTTCGAACAAACCTTCATCCTGCATGCCCGAAGGCGCAAACCGTTCAACCACCACATCCCACCGCAGCGACATATCCTGCGTTTGATTGTAGTAGGTCAGCAGTTCTTTCCAGGGGGAACTGAGGTCTTTATACGCCGCCAACGCAGCCACCAGCGCGCCCAGCGAGACAGATCCCTGCAGCACCAGCAATCCCCCAACAAGGTAGAACATGAAGGGCGTCAGTTGCGAGATGAAGTTGTTTATGAATTTCATAAAGAACTTCTTCTGGTAGATCTCAAACCGGATCCCAAATAGGCGCCCCAATTGATCCGAAACCATGGCGCGGCGATAGCGCCAGCCACCGTTCGCGCGCAGGGTTGAGGCACCAGCGGCGTTTTCACCGATCTGCGCAGCCAGGGTGCGGACCTCCTGGATGCGTTTCTTGTTAAGAAGGTTGATCTGGCGCTGCAACTTCGGGATCAGCCATGCCTGTACCGGAATCAAAGCGACGGCAGCAAGACCAAACCAAACGCTTTGCAGAAACAGGAACGACAGAATGGTGATCATCTGCCCGGCCTGAAGCACCGGCTGGCTGATCGCATCACCCATCAACCCGCCCATCGGCTCGCTTTCGGCGGTGATCATCGACACCATTTCGCCTTGGCTGACCCGTTCGAAATAAGGCTGAGGGAAGCGCAAAGCCCGGCTGATTAGTTGATAGCGAAAGCGCCGCAGCATCCGCTCGCTCAGCACACCTTTCATCGTGTTGATGCGCATCTTCATCAGGCCATGGGCAAGAACCGCACCCAGAAAGGCAAAACACAAGATGATCAGGAAATTGGTCTGCTGCAGACTGTATCCCCAGACCTCTACGATTTCACTGCTGGCCCCGATCGCATCGTTGATGATGCGCTTGGGCAGTTCCAGCGTCAGATATAGCAACGGAAACAACGTAGACGTCACGGCCAGAAGGATAAGCTGGTCGCGTTTGGAGTACTTCCAGATAAAACGAAAGATCGTGCGCTCTATGGAACCGGTTCCTGCTTGCTATCTACAACTCAGCTTGTTGGCATGGCCTCAGACTCAACAGCATAAAGCCACAAAATCCCAGCGAAAACTGATATTCGAGGTCAATAGCGGAACATTTCTTTGCCGAATGTGAACTAGTTTATTTACGTAGCAACTTAATCGTGCCTAGTATCCGCCTCAGGACGTTTTCGGGAGAGGCCTTTTGACTGCCAGTTTTGGCGCAGTTTTTCTTATGCTCTGCTTGATGCAGATTAAGCATATGTTTGCCGATTATTACCTCCAGACGCCCAAAATGTTATCTGGGCGAGGCGAGTATTTTCATGTCGGTCGCGCGCAACATGCCGGTGTGCACGTTGTCGGCTCTACCGTTGTTTTCATCTTATTTGGCGCGCCTTTGCTTTTCATCCTGATTGTCGGTTTGATCGAATGGGTCGTTCATTTTAATATCGACTACGCCAAGGCCAGCTATTCTGACAAGAAGCAGTTAGAACCCAAACAGGCCGCATTTTGGCGCGCAGCCGGGCTCGATCAGTTGATGCATCAGTTTACCTATATCGGTATGGTCTGGGCTTGGGTCACCTTCGCCGCCTGAACCGGTTTCAGGCGACATGTTTCAGATGTCTGGGCTCATAGGCCGACAACCACATCCGATCCAAAGCGTCGAGTTTTTCAACATCAAAACGTTGCGCTTCTTCCCAATAGCGCCCGGATGGCACGTGATACGCCAACCGTTCTTCTTCGGCCAACGCAGCCTTCATTCCAGTGGTCGCGGGTAGTGGTGCCGAGGTCAACCGTGACGACTGGGACGACGGAAACACCAACCGACTGTCCCCTTGCGACAATCGCACAACACGGCACTTTTGAGCGGCTGCAAACAGGGCCAAACGGGCGGATTTGGCCTCTAACGAGCGTAAGGTGACGTCATCGCGCAGCGGATCAGCCGCGCCCGTGCCATAGAAATGGGTCTGACCCTTGCCCGCATAAACCATGTCACATCCAAAATAAGCAAGAACCTCGGGCTCAAGGGCTGATAAAGCCCAATACCCTGCCGTAAAGGCCATCGTGCCGCCTGCGTAGACAAAGCCGCCATAATGGTTCTGCCGCGGCACATAATCCTCGGCCGTAACAATGCTTTGCCCAGGTTTCAAATGCACAGGGCACCTGTCTGTTGGGAAATCTTCGGGATGGATCAGCACATCCCAATCCTCGCGCACACGCCAGGCGTTGTTGATCGCCACTATGTGCGTAAAGGGCGCACGGGGCCATGCCCGCGCCTCAAGCGCATCTGGTGCGCTGCCCAAAATCAGAACGCGGTTTCCTGACTGTGCCATCTCGGGTCCTGTGTTTGCTCAGACCTTTCGAGAGCATAGTGCGTTTGGACCCGTCGGCTACCCCAGAACCGAAAAACTGCTTTCTTCGTTGATTGGGCGTTTGCGCGAATAGAACCCCACATCGATCATGCGCTTGATATACGGCAATTCGAACTGCAGCGGCTTGGCATCATGGTCGGCCCCACCTTCGCAATATTCAATCAGCGCAGTCATCATCTTGCCCGCAATTGGCGCGTTCTTGTACTGGTTCCCGCTGGTGCCGCAGGCCATATAGAAACCCGGCAGGCTGGATTTGTCATAGATCGGAATCCAGTCTGTCGACGCATCGTATAGGTCAACCACCCCTCGGGTTTTGGACGGAATGCCAAGGCTGGGTACGCGCTGCGCATATCGCATGGCCTGGGTTGTCCACTGATCGGTGAAATCGCGGTTGTAGTGCAAATCATCCTCGCACCACTGATGCGGGTCGCATTCGGGGTCTTCAGACCCAACGAGGATATGGTTGCCGTGTTCCGGGCGGCAATAACATGCAATGTCACTATCCGAGACGATGGTGCCATTGTTCTCGAAATCGAACCCTTCGGGCGCGGGAACATGTGCCACTTCTTGCCGCAAGGGTCGTGTCTCAATCGTCATGTCATCCAAAACGCCAGCCATCTTGTTGATGATGGCTGACCCCGGCCCGGCCACATTCACGACAACCTTGGCGTGGATTTCTTCGCCAGACGCCAGCTTGACCCCCGTTACACGACCTTCTTCGGATAGAACCTCAACGACCTCGGCTCCAGTCTGCACCCGAGCCCCATGTTGCTTGGCAGCATCCATCAGGTTCTGAGCGGACAGCGCTGGGTCGGTGACATAACCTGCCTGCGGCCAAAACACACCGCCCTGCATCTTGCGACCATTGGGCTGGCCGAATTCCGGGTCGTCCATGCGTTTTGGTGGTGTAAAACTGTCCAGAGAATAAACCGGTAGTTTTTCAACAACCTTGTCCGCAGACCATTCTTCGAACGGGCAATCCAGATCAGCGCTGTTGGCCATATGCTTTTCCAGCATACCGTTGGCATCGGTCTTCATGACCAGACACCCCGTCTCGCGAAATTGCGCCAGGTCGGCATCGGCTGGCAGACCTAGATACTCGGCCCAATCACGCCAATAGTGATATCCTTCCCAGGCAAAGGCCGTGCCATCGAAGGTCGAATAGTGCATGCGGATGATCGCGCAGGACCCAGCGGTCGAGCCATGCCCCGCCTGACTGTTCCGATCCAGCGACAGGGTTTTCCACCCGGCTTTCGCCATCTCAAAAGCGATCGCGGCACCGATTACACCGGTCCCAATGATAATTGCATCTGGTTGGCTCATGGGGTGTCTCCTCTCCAATAGCGCTGCGAATAAGCGCTGAATTCTTCGACTTCCTCGGGTTTCGGGTCGACGCCCGTGAATACATACAGATAGTGCGGCACCATCGAGATCCGCGTGTCCATGGGCTCGTTCAATTGTGCCAGATCATAGCCAATCTGCATGTAGTACAGAACGCGCGCGCGGGTTTCGGCTTCGACCTCGGAATACCCGTAGCGCGCGAACATCGCGTGCAGGGCGGCCAGGCGCTTGGCGTCGGACTGATCCAGAACGCGCCGCACCTTGCCGGATTTGCGCGCCCAATCGCGCACCGCAAAATCTAAGGCAGTGTCAAACAGCGCCGTATTCACGACACACCGATGCACGTTACAGACCGCCGCGGTAATCGTCTTGGCGGGGATTTCAGCCTGTTTGATCAGGGCCGCAGTATTCGTCGCCTGCCAGCGCGCCAAAAGCGCGTCCAACAATTCCTGTCGCGACTTGAAATACCAGTAAAAGGATGACCGTGACACAGCCATCCGCTCGGCCAGGTTCAGCACCTTGATCTGATCCACCCCGTCCGAGATCAGCACATCCATCGCCACGTTCAGCCAATCGTCGCGCGTGACTTTGACATTGCCGACCAATGGTTCGGCCTGTGGGTCATCCCGGTGTAGGATCGGTTTGGTGTTCATTCAGCTCTCCGGTGGTGCGCCGCCTTCGGCAGTGCGTCGCTCAATAAATTCGTGCAGGGCTCCGATACGGTCACTATCGGTTGGCGGTGCTTTGAAATCGTTCAGAATAGATTTCCAAACCCCAGTTGCCCGATGGTTCGTGTCAACCGATCCCCGCTCGGTCCAGGTTCCGAAATTGGCGTAATCGTGGACATGAGGCTGATAGAACTCGGTATTGTACCGCTCCATCGTCTGGCTTGAGGCAAAGAAATGGCCGCTGGGCTCGACCTCACTTAGCGCCGTGTCAAAACCGATTTCGGCGGTTCCGGCCTGCGCCCCGGCGCAAAGCTCTGCCACCATGTTGAGCACTTCGGCATCGCAGACCAGCTTCTCAAACGAGACCGTTAGTCCGCCTTCAAGCCAGCCCGCCGAATGGATTATGACCGTCGCCCCCGCCATCAAACAGCCCCACAGGCCGAATTGATTTTCATTGGCCGCCTGCACATCGTTCACATTCGCCGCCGACCCCGCCGCGGATCGCCATGGAAGGCCCAAATGTCGTGCCAATTGTCCGGCCGCTAGCGAAGCCTGAAAATGTGAGGGCGTCCCGAATGCGGGTGCGCCTGATTTCATATCCACATTGCTGGTGAACGTCCCGTAGCATACAGGCGCGCCCGGATTGGTCAGCTGCGTCAAGGTCAGCGCCGCCAGCGCTTCTGCATGAGACAAGGTAATCGCCCCCGCCACCGTGATCGGCGCCATTGCCCCCATCAGAGTAAACGGCGTGATGATCGACATCTGACCGTGCTTGGCAAAATCGATCAGCCCCTGCGCCATCGGAATGTCCAGCGTGCGTGGACTGTTGGTATTGATGATCGTGTAGCAATGGGCTCCATTGCGGAAATCGTCATCCGACAAGCCACGGGCAGTAGACAGCATCTCAAAGCAGTCCATCACCTGTGGTGTGCCACGCGAGAAAAAGAACGGAAACTTATCCGTCAGTTCCATCTGCGCTTTGGTCGTGAAATAGTGGCGCAGGTTGGTTGGTACGTCCTGCGGTTCGACCTGGGGTGAGATCATCTGAAACACGTCAAAATGATGGGTGAGTTTCAAAAACTCAAGATAGTCCCGCCCTTTCGCCGGCCGACGCCCCCGCTCCAAATCGGTGGCATTCGGAGCCCCGGCCCCCGGTTGAAACACCAGTGAGCCCAGTTCCAGCGTGAAGTCGCGACGCCGTGCCCCCGCCCGGCAGGCAATCGACTTCGGAGCCAAGGCAACCGCTGCTTCGGCCATATCGCGCCCGATAAAGACCATGTCAGTCTCTTCGTCGACACGGGCCCCTCCTGCGGCAAAGATACGACGCGCTTCGGGTAGCAAAACCTTGACGCCCAGCTCTTGCAGCATGCGCAGCGCGGTCTCGTGCATGTCTGCTATCTGATCTGCGGGAAACACCTCCATCTGCGGAAAAGGGTTCCTGAGTTGACGATAGTTCACATCCCGCAAAACGGGTGGCGCAGCCTCAGCTCCGCGTCCGCGCCGTCGGCGCCTTTGGTCTTGCGCCACCATGATCAGCCTCGCATCGCCTTACCCTGCGGGTCGTATGGCGACGGTGCGATCACGCGAGCGGGACGCTCGACGCCGACCACATGCACGGACAGTTCCGTCCCCGGTTCAGCTTTGTCCCTGTTGACCAGAGCCATCGCCAGCGATTTGCCAGTGTAGTGACCATAACCGCCCGAGGTTACAAACCCGACACGCTCTCCATTCGCCCAGATCGGTTCATACCCGCTGGCATCTGCGTCCAGCGCATCGACCTCAAGCGTGACATGCACCTGCGCAGGGCCATTGCCATCGCGCTCGGCCACGGCGGCATCCTTGCCGACAAAATCCTTGTCCCAGTCGATCCAGCGATCCATGCCGGTCATCCCCGGGGTGTAGAGTTGGGTAAACTCCGCCGACCAGATGCCAAAGCTCTTCTCAAGCCGCGTCGACAGCATCGCGTTGAAACCACATTCGCGGATGCCCTCATCTGCCCCGGCCTCAAGCAGCATCCGGCGCAGTTTGATATGATCGCCATAGCTGCAGTTGATCTCATAGCCCTTCTCGCCTGTCACCGACATGCGCGCCACACGGGCACGGACAAGGCCGATATCAAAATCGCCGCATCCCATGAACTTGAGCCCCGAGATATCCTGTTCTGCCACCCTCTCGATCACGGCCTGCGATTTCGGGCCGACCAGACCGAACCCGCAATATTCCTCACCCAAATCGCGGAGAGTGACCCCATCGATCATATGGTCGTCAAACCAGCGCATGTGCCAGGCACGCAGGTAATAGCTGCCCATGATCCACCAGGTGCCATCGCCCCAGTTCAAGACGGTCAGATCGCCCTTGAGGCGACCGTTCTCACCCAGCATTGGCGCCAGTTTGGCGCGACCTGGGGCAGGCAGTTTCGAGGCCATGACCCTGTCTAACCATATCTGCGCATTCGGGCCTGAAACCTCAAACCGCGAGAACCCTGAGATATCCATCAGGCCCACGCCTTCGCGGATCACCTTGCATTCCTCGGCCACGATATCATGCGCGTTGGACCGCTTGAGGGTCGGTGTTTCCTCGAACCCTTTCGGTGCAAAATAAAGCGGCACTTCCAGGTCCCAGCTGACGCCCCATTTGCAACCCGCTTCGGTCATTGCGTCATGCGCCGGGGCCATTTTCAGCGGGCGGCCGGCAGGCAGTTGCTCGTTTGGATAGGTCATCACAAACCGGCGGGAATAAAACTGACCGGTGGTTTCGCGGATGTAGCGTTTGTTCTGAGCGAAATCGCCGTAGCGCGCGACATCCATTGGCCATGCATCTGCCTCGGGCTCGCCATGGATCATCCATTCTGCCAGCGTTTTGCCAACACCGCCACCTTGCAGGAAGCCCGCCATCACAGCACAGGCCGACCAATAGCCACGCTTGCCCGGCACTGGCCCGACCAGCGGGTTGCCATCGGGCGAAAAGGTAAACGCGCCGTTCACCCAGGTTTTGATGCCCACGTTCTGGATCGAAGGGTAGCGTTCGAAGCCCAGCATCAACTCGTTCTCAATGCGGTCCAGCTGTTCCTGAAACAGCTCTTCACCATAGTTCCAGGGCGCGCCGTCCATGGCCCAGTGTTCGTGGTCGACCTCATAGATGCCGACCAGAACGCCTTTCTGATCCTGCCGCATATAAGTGAACCCTTCCAAGTCCACAGTCATCGGCATTTCGAAATCCGCTGCTGCGACCTCAGGCACGGCATCCGTGATCAGATAATGGTGCTTGAGCGGTGAGACAGGCAATTCCACCCCAGCCATGCGGCCAACCTGCTTGGCCCACAGGCCCGCGGCGTTAACCACATGTTCGCAGGTGATCGTGCCCTTGTCGGTCACCACTTCCCAGCCATCCGCCGTCTGTGTCAGGCTTTCGACCTTGGTTTCCTCGTAATACTCCGCCCCACGCTTCTTTGCAGCCGTTGCATAAGCCTGCACCGTGCCGGTGGTATCGATGTAGCCTTCGCGATCCGCCCACATCGCGCCCAGAACGCCATCAGTGGACATAATCGGACAACGTCTTTGCGCCTCTTCCGGTGTCAACAACTCACAATCGTCAATGCCGATGGATTGGAAGATGCGGTAGTTGGCCTGCAGCCATTCCCAGCGCTCCGGGGTGCCAGCCAGCGTCAAACCACCGGTCATGTGCAGGCCGATATTCTGGCCGGACTCTTTCTCGATCTCGCTAAGCAGATCAATCGTATAGGCCTGCAGCGACGCCATGTTTGGATCGGCATTCAAGGCGTGGATACCGCCCGCCGCATGCCAGGATGACCCCGAGGCCAGCCGCCGCCGCTCGAGCATGACGACATCCGACCAGCCAAATTTGGCCAGATGATACAGAACCGAGGCGCCCACAACGCCGCCCCCAATGACCACCACGCGATACTGCGATTTCATCCCGACCTCCCTTGGGTGACTCGTTGCGGACGCTAGCGGCACTGTTCACTTCTGTCTAGACATTTCTGTACAGTGCAGATCGACGCAGATCGGGGCATGGTCAGTCGCAGAATTCAGAGGCTCGCGCTGGGCCGAGATTGAACGCTTTCAAACCAGGCAAGGGTGGCGCTGTTGCTTGCGGGAATACGCGTTTTGATGACCCGCGCAAAATCCACAAAAACAAACGTGCTGATATCCGCCAGACTGAACATATCCCCTGCGACAAAGCGGCTGTCCTTCAAGCGCCCTTCAAGTAACGCGAAAAACTCTGCGATGCGCGCCGCGCCACGCTCGGCCAGTTGTGGAATCTGAGGGTGGTTTACCGGCCCTGGGATGGCCCGATCTTTGAACGCTGGGTGGGTATTGCGCAGCTTCTCCGCAATTGGCATTCCGCCCTGTTGTTCGACGATCGCGTTCCACATCAAAACCTGCCCCTTCTCGTCCGGGGTGCGTCCCATCAGGGGCGGTTCGGGAAAGCGCGCCTCGAGATAGGCGGCAATCCCCAGATTTTCGGTCAGAACCGCGCCTTCATCTGTCACCAGAACCGGCAGCGTCGCCCGAGGGTTCACGGCCAGGAACGCGTCATCCAACTGCTCATTCTTGGCGATCGAAACCTCTTGCGTTTCAATCTCCAGCCCTTTTTCCGCAATGAACATTCTGGCTCGGCGCGGGTTCGGGGCGGTCGAGCAGTCGTAGAAGATCATCTCGAATTTCCTCTCATTTAGGGGCGACAATTCAATCCAGTGCCTGGGACACGGCGCGCGCGATGACGCGCTCCTCATCCGTCGGGATCACCAACACCGGAATACCCTTGTCTGATATGACCGTGGAATTGCTGTCATTGGCCTGAACATTCAGGTGGATGTTCAGAAACTCCATCCGCTGCAGCACACGCTGCCGAATTGGGGCCGCGTTTTCTCCGATACCGCCACAAAAGACCACCGCATCAAGACCGCCCAGAATGGCGGCCATTGCCCCCAGCTCGCGCCGGATGCGAAACACGTAGTAGTCAATTGCCTCGCGCGCATGCGGGTCGTCACTGGCTAGCAAGGTCCGCATGTCGTGGCTGATCCCGCTAAGTCCCAAAAGGCCGCTCTTCTTGTACAAGATATGGGTGATCGCCTCGACCCCATGCCCCTGCTGCATCAGATACAGCAACACACCGGGATCAAGCTGACCGCAGCGCGTTCCCATCGGCAATCCATCCAGCGCAGAGAACCCCATAGTTGACCCGACGCTTGCGCCGTTGGTCACGGCACACATCGACGCACCATTCCCCAGATGCGCAATCACAACGCGACCCGCAGCCAGATCGGGATAATCCTGCTGCAGCTTGCCGGTGATGTAGTCATAGGACAGCCCGTGGAACCCATAGCGCCGAACGCCCTTTTCGTAGAACCGCCGCGGGAGGGCGAAGGTATCGTTTACAAACGCGTGTCCTGTGTGGAACGAGGTATCAAAACATCCCACCTGCACCGCATCAGGAAAGGCGGCCTGCGCGGCGCGAATGGCGGCCAAGTTGTGGGGTTGATGCAGAGGCGCCAAGGGTGAAAGCGCCTCTAACTGCGTCAGGACATGATCATTCAGAACAACAGGACCATCAAATGTTTGCCCGCCATGCACGATACGGTGACCCACCCCAACGATATGGTGCGCGTCCAGTAACGGCTCAATAGTTTGCAAAATCGCTTCGACGGCTGCCGCATGGTCGGCTGGACCGATCTCAATCACCTGAACCGGCCCGTCACCTTTCAATTCCAGCTGCGCGACAGGGCCAAGGTTTTCAACCTGCCCCTGCCACAACAGTTCGGGTTCAGACGCGGCCCGGTATACGCTGAACTTGATGGTCGAACTTCCCGCGTTCAGTGTCAGGATTGCCTGCATGACGTCCCCCCTGTTTGCACTATCCGCCATCGTGCCGGCGCTGTCGCCTGGCTGATCGGACCTAGCGTTGATAGATATAGCACCGTCCCGGAACCGCACCTTCGGGCAAAGGCAGTTCGGTAAGGGTTTCAAAATACATCCGGTCGCTCGACACCATAAGACCGCCTTTGGCCAACAACGGCTCAATCAAAGGTGATACGAACCGCGCGAACGCGTCGTTCTTTTCACGATTATGCCCGCCCAAATCGGCGTGGATCAGGCTAGCGGTCGCGCCGAACCGATCCAGGGAGGCGGGAAGTGTCTCGCGGACATCGCCCAAAATCACTCGATCCTCGGGCGGTGTCGAATCCGGATGCGAAGCGACCGCACGTTCGAACACATAGACCGGGCGCTTGGTGACATACTGGATCATGTGGTGGTAGGTCCGACCATTCCCCAGCCCAAGTTCAAAGACCGGCCCATCCATATCTTGGGTCTGTGCGATGGCAAAATCCAGACAGGCCCGCTGGGACACCATGCGGTCGATGAACAGATCAAGTCGGCTTTGATTCTCGGACACTGGGAAATCTCTCCTTGATACCTATTGCCAGCATGAGGGCAGTCGAGTTGGGCTTTGATGACAAAAGCTCAAGTGTTTGTGTAGTCGCCAGACCCCAAGTTTCACATTTCCGCGACATTTCAGCACAAGAACGGGTTTGACTAGATGGGCAGAACCGCGCGAGACTGGCGAAAAAATCACGGGGAGTTGATAGAGCCGATGCAAACATGCGGCCAACCGGGTGGAAAACCCGAATGAATGCTTTGTTGTCCGTCAAAAACCTGAGCATTGGTTTTGGCGCAGGTGAATCTGTTGTCAAAGATGTGAATTTTGATGTCCATGCCGGACAGACCCTGGCGCTGGTCGGCGAGTCCGGGTCTGGCAAAACCATCTCATGCCGCGCCGCCTTGCGCATTCTGCCCCGGACCGCGCAAATCCGCAGCAGATCAATCACTCTGAACGACTCCAAAGGTGCCGCCGAACTGACACAGATTAGCGAGCGCGAGATGCGTGGCATTCGCGGCAACCGGGTATCGATGATCTTTCAGGAACCGATGCGCTCGCTTTCGCCGCTGCACAAGATCGGCAATCAAGTGAGCGAGGTTCTCTGGCTGCATCGCGGTGCGTCCGAGGCACAGGCCCGCAAAGAGGTATTGAGTCAGTTCGAACGCGTCGGCTTCCCAGACCCGCAGCGCGCCTACGATTCCTATCCGTTCGAACTGTCCGGCGGCATGCGTCAACGCGCAATGATCGCCATGGCAATGGTATCTAAACCTGATCTGTTGATCGCTGACGAACCAACCACAGCGTTGGACGTGACCACTCAGGCGCAAGTTCTTGGCCTGATCAAAGAGCTTCAGCGCGAAACCGGCATGGCGCTGATCCTTGTAACCCATGACCTTGGCGTTGTGGCAAACATGGCCGAACACGTGGTGGTGATGCACAAGGGCCGTGTGATGGAGGCAGGCCCCGCCGCGCCGATCCTCACCGCTCCGGCGCATCCTTATACCAAGCAGTTATTCGATGCCGCCCCCGCGATCCCTGACAACGATGCTGTTGGGGTGCCAATGCCGTGTGAAGACCTGATCCTACAGATGAAAGGCGTTTCAAAGACCTATACGATGCGGGCCAGCAAAGGCTGGCAGGCCGACAAGGAAATCCACGCCTGTCGCGGCGTTGACCTCAAACTTGGTCGCGGCAAAACATTGGCAATCGTCGGTGAAAGCGGCTCTGGCAAGACCACCGCGGCGCGGATCGCCTTGGGGGCGGAGCTGCCGGACCCCGGCGGGGAGGTTTTGTTCAAAACTGCCGCAGAAGACGACCCAATCCCGGTCCACCAGATGACCCGCGCCCAGCGCACCGCGTTCCAACGCAAGGCGCAGATGGTGTTTCAAGACCCCTATAGCTCGCTCAGCCCGCGTATGCGCATCCAGGATGCGATGACTGAACCGCTGGAGATTCACCGGATCGGGTCGACATCGGAACAACGTGACAAGGCCGCCGAGATGTTGCAGCGCGTGGGGCTGAACGGGGATATGCTGAAACGCTACCCTCATGCGTTTTCCGGTGGTCAAAGACAACGCTTATCCATTGCCCGCGCCATGATGCTGGATCCACAACTGATTGTTTGTGACGAACCGACCTCGGCTTTGGATGTTTCAGTTCAGGAGCAGATCCTGACCCTTTTGGAGAATTTGCAGGACAGTCTGAACCTGTCGTATTTCTTTATCTCCCACGATCTTGCCGTCGTGGCCCGCATCGCCGATGAAGTCGCCGTGATGCGCCGGGGGCTGATCGTGGAACAGGCCCCGCCCGAGACCCTTTTCTACAATCCGCGCCATCCCTACACAAAGGCGTTGATTGCCGCTCAACCAGAACCCGACATCAACCGCCCGATTGACCTGCAAATGGTCTCATTGGGTGCCGGCGCGCCGGACAGTTGGGATGAAGCCTTTCGTTTCTCTGACACCGTGATACCTTCACTTGTGGAATTGGAGCCGGGCCATAAGGTACGTTGCCATGTTTAAGACCACTCGCCATCTGATCCTTGCGGCATCGTTGGCCTTTGCTTTGCCCTTTGCCGCGAGCGCCGAACTTCCGACCTTGCAAGAGAGTGAGTTCTGGTCAAACGAGGTCAATTCCGGCGATCTGCCGCCCATTGCCGAGCGCCTGCCAAAGGAACCGCTGATCGTTGATCTGGCCGCGAAAGGCCGGGAATTCGGAACCCAGGGCGGTACCTTGCGCACCATGGTGACCCGGTCCAAGGATATCCGTCAGATGGTCGTTTATGGCTATGCGCGACTGGTGGGGTTTGACGCGAACTACAACATCGTACCTGATCTGCTGGCCTCGTTCGAGAACGAAGGCAACCGTAAGTTCACCCTGAAGCTGCGGGAAGGTCACAAATGGTCCGACGGGTCGGCGTTCACGTCCGAGGATTTTCGGTATTGGTGGGAAGATGTCGCCAACAACCCTTTGCTCAGCCCGTCCGGTCCGCCAGATTTCCTGATTGTCGAAGGCAACGCGCCCACAGTTTCCTTCCCGGATGAAACCACAGTGATCTATGAATGGCCGGACCCCAATCCGGATTTCCTGCAATCACTGGCTCAGGCACGCCCGCCATTCATCTATCGGCCTTCGGCATTCTTGAAACCCTATCACGAAAAGTACGCAGACCCTGAAGAGCTTGCCTTTTTAGTCGACGACGCCCGGGTCAAAAGCTGGGCGGCGCTGCACAACAAGCTGGACAACCTTTACAAGTTCGACAATCACGAACTGCCCACGTTGCAGCCTTGGTTGAACGCAAGTTCTGGCAAGAAAATCCGCCACAACTTTGTCCGCAATCCCTATTATCACCGCATCGACTCGAATGGCGTGCAACTGCCCTATATCGACATAGTCGCGATGGAGATTGTCGCCCCCGGTCTGGTCGCCGCAAAAACCAACGCAGGCGAGAGCGATCTACAGGGTCGCGGCTTGGCTTTTCGGGATGCGTCAATCCTGAAAAAGGGGGAAGAGGTCGGTGACTACAAAACCCTGCTGTGGAAGACTGGTGTCGCCTCGCAAATCGCGATCTACCCAAACCTGAACTACGCGGACGAGGTCTGGCGGAAGGTGCTGCGCGATGTGCGGGTGCGCCGGGCGCTGTCGCTGGCGATAGATCGCAAGACCATCAATCAGGCGCTTTACTTCAAACTGGCGAAGCCAATGGCGATGTCCGTCCTTCCCGCCTCGCCCTTCTATAGCGAAGAAAACGCCGAAGCCTGGGCCGCGTTCGATGTCGATATGGCCAATGCGCTGCTGGATGAGGCCGGGCTGGACCAGCGCGACGGCTCTGGCACCCGTCTATTGCCGGATGGCCGCCCGATGGAACTGATCATCGAAACTGCAGGTGAGCGGCAAGAGGTTGAAAATGCGCTGCAGATCGTAACCGATACGTGGCGTGAAATCGGGGTCAAACTGGTGATGCGCCCGCTTGACCGTGATATCTTGCGGAACCGGGTTTTTGCAGGCAACACCATGGCATCCGTCTGGTTTGGCTGGGATGACGGGTTGCCGCAGGCACATACCTCTCCGGCCTATCTGGCCCCGACCGATCAGGTCTTCCTCGCCTGGCCCAAATGGGGCCAATTCTACCAGACAGGTGGTGAGGTTGGCGAAGCCCCCGATATGCCCGAGGCCGAGCGCCTCATGAATCTGGCCCATGATTGGGAGGTCGCCACCACGGATGAGGAGCGGACGGCCGTTTGGACCGAGATGTTGAAGATCCACGCCGATCAGCTTTATGGTATTGGAATCTTGAATGGCGCGCCACAGCCTATCGTCGTCTCGAACCGTCTACGCAACGTCCCCGAAAACGCGATGTGGGCGTGGGAACCCGGCGCGCATTTCGGCGTTCACCGTCCAGATGAATTCTTTTTGGTCGACTGACAGGAGCAGCTAAATGATCATGCTGCGCTATGCGGTCTATCGCTTCTTTACGATGCTGCTGACCCTGTTGGTGGTCTCGGTTTTGATTTTCGTCATTATCAACCTGCCGCCGGGCGACTATCTGAGCAATCAGATCGCTGAACTTCAGGCCTCAGGTCAGTCAGCAGGTGTGGCAAAGGCCGAGTTTCTGCGCACCGAATACGCGCTGGATCGGCCGATGTGGGAACAATATCTGATCTGGATGGGGTTCTGGCCCGGCCCGCACGGGTTCTCTGGCATGATACAGGGAAATTGGGGTTGGTCCTTCGAGTTCGACCGCCCCGTATCCGAGATCGTGGGCGATACGCTTTGGCTAACCGTTGTTGTGAACCTGGCCGCTATTCTGTTCGTCTACGCCGTTGCCCTGCCCTTGGGTGTGATCGCCGCCGCGCGATCGCGGACATGGATCGACTATACCTCGGCCTTTGTAGGCTATCTGGGCCTGGCCACGCCGAATTTCCTGCTGGCACTGATCCTGTTCTACTACGGCCATCAGTATTTTAACCTGCCCATCGGTGGGTTGATGGATCCCAAATTCGAAGGTGAGCCGATGAGTTGGGATAAACTTAAGTCCATCCTTGTTCACCTGATCGTACCCACCTTTGTGATCGGCACCTCCGGCGCCTCGGCAATGATGCAGCGTTTGCGCGCAAATATGCTGGACGAGTTGGGCAAACCTTATGTTGAAACCGCGATTGCCAAGGGTATGGCTCCGTCACGGATGCTGACGAAATACCCGCTGCGCGTTGCGTTCAATCCGTTTGTTGCAGATATTGGCAACCTTCTGCCTTCTATGGTGTCAGGTTCGGTTCTGGTGTCGGTTGTGCTGGGTCTGCAAACGATTGGTCCGACCCTGCTGACAGCACTCAAGACACAAGATCAGTTCCTGTCAGCCTTCATTCTGATGTTTGTGGCGCTTCTGACGCTCATCGGCACTATGATCTCGGATATCCTGCTGGTGATGCTCGACCCGCGTATTCGGTATGAGGGGCGCGAAGCATGACAGATCGCCCTGATAACCGCTATGTTGACGAGGCACCGTTCGATCCCGAAGCCTCGATCCAGCAGCTAGAACGCGCTGATCTGGACGCCCCGAACTGGATGCTGGTCTGGCGAAAATTCAAAACACACAAGCTGGGCCTAATCTCGGGCATCTTCCTATTGCTCTGCTACTTGATGCTGCCCTTTGCTGGCTTCATCGCGCCTTATGGTCCTAACGAACGCAATGGCGAGCATCTCTATGCCCCGCCCCAATCGATCAACTGGTTCCATGATGGCGAATTCATCGGACCGCATGTCTATCCAATCGTAGCGGAAGCCGATCTGGAAACATTCCAGTGGAAATTCGTTGCGGATACCGAAGACCCAAAACCGATCAAGTTCTTCTGCGAAGGCTCCGAATACCGTCTGGCCGGGTTTATCCCGTCTGACACCCATCTGTTCTGCGCACCGGATGGGGCGACCGTGTTCCTCTGGGGCTCGGACCGTCTGGGCCGCGATATATTCAGCCGCATCCTCTATGGCGCGCAACTGTCGCTGACTGTGGGTTTGATCGGCATCTCGGTCTCGTTCTTCCTGGGCATTCTGTTCGGGTCAATGGCCGGATATTTCGGCGGGCGCATCGACTGGACCATCAACCGCATTATCGAAGTTCTGCGATCCCTGCCCGAACTTCCCTTATGGCTGGCTCTGTCAGCCGCCGTACCCTCGAACTGGAGCCCCGTCGCGGTCTTCTTCATCATCTCGATCATCCTTGGCATCCTCGACTGGCCCGGCCTCGCCCGATCCGTGCGGGCCAAGTTCCTATCGCTGCGCGAAGAAGAATATGTACGCGCGGCTGAGATGATGGGCGCCAGCTCGGGTCGGGTGATCCGCAAGCACCTCTTGCCAAACTTCATGTCCCACCTGATCGCCTCGGCCACCTTGTCGATCCCGGCCATGATTCTTGGCGAAACGGCGCTCAGTTTCCTGGGTCTGGGCCTGCGCGCGCCTGCGGTCAGCTGGGGGGTCATGCTGAACGACGCGCAGAACCTCGCTTCGATCGAGATTTATCCATGGACGGCCATTCCTATGCTTCCCATTATTGTTGTGGTTCTGGCCTTCAACTTCCTGGGTGACGGATTGCGCGACAGCCTCGACCCCTATCAGCAATGAGCCTGCTGGCTTCTCTTCCCGCGGCCAGCAGCTACCGCACGAAAAAGCCCGGTGCATTGCACAGCGCGTTTGCTGTCTCGGAACTGGCAACCGCCAGCATCGCGGCGGTTGGACAGGAACTGTCGCGCCTGATGGTGGCGCTAAATCTTACGCAAACCGCGCCCGAAGTGGTCGTAGATCAACGCCTCGCCTCGCTTTGGTATCGCTACTCTTTCAAACCCGACGGGTGGGAAATGCCAAGCCTGTGGGACGCGATCGCCGGAGATTATCAGGCGGCAGACGGGTGGATCCGCCTGCACACAAACCTGCCGCATCATCGGGCTGCAGCCTTGAAGGTGATTGGCACACGCGCAGACCGGGACACCGTCGAACAGGCATTGAAATCATGGTCGATCGGTGACCTGGAAACCGCCATAGTCGCCGAAGGCGGGGTCGCCGCCGCCATGCGCAGTCGGGCCGAATGGCTGGACCATCCTCAGGGGCGCTCCGTGTCGCGGGACCCTTTGATTGGTTGGCACGGTCCTAGAAATATCTCTCTGCGGGATCGGCCAGAGGCCAGCACCAATCGCCCGTTGGCCGGGCTGCGTGTGCTGGATCTGACGCGCGTTCTGGCGGGTCCGGTCTCAACCCGCACGCTGGCAGGACTAGGGGCAGATGTTTTGCGCATCGATCCACCGGATTGGGACGAGCCCGGCGTCATCCCTGACATCTCTTTAGGCAAACGCTGCAGCTATCTCGACCTCAAATCGGCAGAGGGGCTTGCGCGGTTGGAGGGGCTTCTGGCAGAGGCCGATGTGTTTGTCCATGGCTATCGCCCCGGTGCATTGGATGCGTTGGGACTGGACAAAGCCAAACGAGATCAACTGGCCCCAAACCGTATTGAAGTCACACTGGATGCTTATGGTTGGCAAGGTCCTTGGGCCGCACGGCGCGGATTCGACAGCCTCGTGCAGATGAGCGCCGGGATCGCACATACTGGTATGACCTGGGCGCAGGCGGACAAACCAACACCGCTGCCGGTTCAGGCACTCGACCACGCGACCGGTTATCTTATGGCTGCCGCTGTTCTGTCCGCTCTGGCCGAAGCGGCGCGGGGTAATACCGTGATGCATGCCCAGCTGTCGCTTGCCCGAACGGCAGAGCTATTGGCGGCACTCGGCAAATCCGATCCGGGGAAGGCCATCAAGAGCGCCTCTCAGTCTGACTATAGTAAAACGCCCGAAACCTCGGGTTGGGGGCCGGGATATCGCCTAAAATCGCCGCTGAGCGTTGGCAATACCAAACTGCATTGGAGTCTACCGGCATCAAAACTAGGCACTTCAAAAGCCGTTTGGCCTTAACGGAGCAAGAAGCACAACCGCCGTGCGGAACGCGCGGCCCGGCCCAACGCTTTGGGTGGCGTCTCACCAGAGACGCACCCCAAACAGGCGGGAGAACGCCCTAGCGGTCGTCGCCACCGGGGCCGATATCATCCAGGTAGTCTTCGTCAATCGCCGCCTGGACCGCACCGGTGACCGCTTCACGCTGTTTCGGGCTCAGTTCCTCGACGTCTTTGCCATCGGCCAGTCTGACGGTCACCTCGCGGTGCGCAAAGCGGATGCCTTCCCGCGCGAACAACTCACGGATGTCCTGATAGACCTTCTTGCGCACCAGCCATTGATCACCGGGCTTAGTCATGAACTTGACGCGGATGATCATCGCGGAATCCTGCATCTCGATCACGCCCTGCGATTTGAGCGGTTGGATGAAGTTTTCACCAATCACCGGGTCGCTCAACAGTTCCTGTCCCAGCTTCTTGATCAGCTTCCGCACCTTCTCGACATCGGTGTCATAGGTTACGCGCAAGGGCAGTTTCATGATCACCCAATCACGCGAATAGTTGGTCAGCACTTTGATCTCACCAAATGGGATGGTGTTCAGCGCCCCCAGATGGTGCCGCAGTTGGAACGAACGGACCGAGATCTTTTCAACCGTCCCTTTCACATCCCCAATGTCGATATATTCCCCTTTGCGGAACGCGTCATCGAGCAGGAAGAAGGCACCCGAGAAGATATCCCGCACCAAGGTTTGTGATCCGAAACCCACTGCCAAACCGACAACACCAGCACCAGCGAACAAGGGGCTAACATTGATGCCCAACTCCATCAGTACGATCAGGATAATCGTCACCACGACAACCGCCAGGATCGCCCCACGGAACAGTGGCAGCAGAGTCGCCAGACGGCTCTGCCCGCCTTCGCCACCTTCGTCCCCCAGTTCGGCCTCGGTACCGTCATCGGATTCTTCGGCGATCTTGCTGTCGATCCAGATGCGAAAGAAGTTGAACAGGATGTAGCCGATGAACAGGATCACCATGACATCCAGCGCGCGCCCTATCGGGATGTCTTCGCTCCAACTGGCTTCGGGGTTCCAGATCACGACCAAAGCGTAGATGCCTACTACAAAGGCCAGAATGCCAGCCACACGGCGGGCCAGATCCTCATAAGTAAGGATCACATGCTTACGTTGCTCAGCTTGCGGCGTGTCGGCTGCGGCGGCATCCTCGTGCGCTGCATCTGCAATGGCGTTCTTTTCTTCGATCCGCCGGTTGCGATCAAAATAGCGTTCCAGCACATAGTTCATTGCGCCGTATGCGACGACAACTGACATGAAGATCATATAGCTGCTGGCTACAATCGGGATTGAATTGTCATTCTCCAACACCAGATCAACGGCCAACTTAAACCAGCTGAACATCAAATAGACGATCAGAAATGGCGCCCAGGCGAAAGAAATAAACCTCAAGAGCCACGATACTTGAGCCGGGGCCCGTCCACCTCGGATCGCGTTAGAAATCGCACGCGCATTGAATAGGATCATCAGGATGTTGCCCACGGCACCGACCATGGTCAGCCCGCCATACACCATGGCGTAGACATTGTAGTTCAACCCGAAATCCGCGACCCAGGTTGCAAACAATACGGCCGAGATATCATAGGTCGCCAGAAGCGAGGCCCAGATATACAGCCGCTTCGCATCCCGGTCCGAAAACGGGGGCAATCGGTATTGGCTCAGAAATGGTGACAGCACCATCCGCCACAAGTCAGACACCGTTCGCGCCAGGAAAAAGGCGGTAAATATTGCAGTCACCGTAAACTGGATCGAAATATCTTCGGCCTCGCCAAAGAACAGATAGCCAACGATCAGGGCCATCAACATCGCAAAGATGGTTCCGCCTATCCCCATAAGGAAGCGGAACACCAAGAACGGCATCTTTTCCTTATAGCCTTGCGGGTTTTCCTTGATCCGGGCCACCACCCAGCGTCTAGCAAAACGCTTGCCATAGATTTCGGTGGACAGCCACCGTCCCAAAAGCAGGAACAGAACGTTCCAGCCCAGAACCTCGACATAGGTCTGTATCCGCCCGTCCGGGCTGGTCTGGCGCAAGATGTATTGAACTTCAAACACCGAATAAGGCAACGCCTCCAGCCGTGATGCGGCGGAATCGCGGAATTTCGAGAACCGCTCCTGCGCTTTCATCAGCTGCGACCCATCGGCCATTGGGTTAGCCGAAGCGTCTTCCGATGCCTGTGCCGCACCACCGGTTGACGTGACGACCTGCCCGGCGCTGTCAATGACAATAACGCTGGCACCGGCCTCACTGGCGGCGCGGATGGCAGCGGCCAAATCGCTTTCACTGGTGGTGTCGGTACTCTCGCTTGATCCAGAGGAATAGCCCGGTATCAACCCGGTTTGCGCGGTTCCGCTGACCGGGAAGACCAAGACAAAGGTCACGAACGCCAAAAGCAATCCAGCCAGAACATTATGTTTCATAGGGTCTTACATCCCGATCCAAAGTTTCGGATAAGGTTACAAAAGCGTTCGGTTCAGTTCAAACCATCTTGGCCCAAGGTCCCAAATTTGTGTTAAATTGCGTGATCGACGCACCGTGACAAGGATTCCTCAAAACCCATTCGGCTGTTGCCAAATCACAATGTTTGGCGCATTTGCAAAGGCGCTTTTCCACCTTTGGCAAGCGCGGCTTAACAATGTAAGGTATGTGGTGCAAACGCGCAGACCAGAAGTAAGACCAAAACACAGGCACCAATATGAGCCTCGGCAAAAACACAGTTAACACCGGTCGCGCGCCGCGCATCCTGTTTTACAGCCACGATACTTTTGGGTTGGGGCATCTGCGACGCTCGCGCGCATTGGCCGCAGCGATCACACAGGCCGATCCGACCGCCTCGGCCCTGATCCTGACGGGATCGCCCGTGGCTGGGCGGTTTACCTTCCCGCGTCGCGTCGACCATGTCCGCCTGCCCGGCGTCACCAAGCGCGCCGACGGGTCTTATGCCGCGCGCACAATCGGGATGGGGATCGACGAAGTGACCGACCTGCGATCCGGCCTGATCCAGACAGCAGTTCAGCAGTTTAACCCCGATATCCTGATCGTTGACAAGGAACCCACCGGGTTTCGGGGTGAGCTTCTGCCCACGCTTGAATATCTTGAAAACAACTGCGGCGCGCAGCTTATTCTGGGTCTACGCGATGTTCTGGATGAACCCGAGGTGCTGGCTGCAGAGTGGGAGCGCAAAGAGGCCATCGCCGCGACGGAGCGGTTTTACCATGAAATCTGGGTTTACGGGCTAAACTCAATCTATGATCCAACCAAAGGATTGCCGCTGAGCCACAGCGCGCAATCCCGTATCCACTACACCGGCTATCTGCGCCGTGATCTGGGCCCGGTTGGTGAACCGCCCGAGCAACCCTATATTCTGATCACACCCGGCGGAGGGGGCGACGGCAAGGCCATGGTCAATCTGGTCCTGTCCGCCTACGAAAAAGATCCCGATCTGTCCCCTCGAGCCATTCTGGTCTACGGCCCGTTCCTGTCGGGTGAGTTGCGAGAAGAGTTTGAAACCCGTGTCGCTGCGCTAAACGGTCGGGTCACTGCCGTTGGCTTTGAATCCCAGATCGAAACCCTGTTTGCCGGGGCGGCCGGGGTTGTGTGCATGGGGGGCTACAACACGTTTTGCGAGGTTCTGTCCTTTGACAAACGTGCCGTTATCGTGCCCCGCACCACTCCTCGTCTAGAACAATGGATCCGGGCCTCGCGCGCCGAAGGTCTGGGGCTTGTGCGCATGCTGGATGAAACCCGCGATGGCCTGACGCCTGACGCGATGATCAAAGCCATCCGCGCGCTGCCGCAGCAATCTTTGCCATCACAAACCATCCGCGCGGGTCTGCTGGATGGCCTCGACTATGTCACGGACCGTATTGATGCCCTTTTGACCGGGGAAAAGGAACGAGCCACCGGATGAATGCCAATGCTCCGAAACTGGCGGTGCTGGTCAAAGGGTGGCCGCGCCTTTCCGAGACGTTCATCGCGCAAGAACTGGTTGCCCTTCAGGATGCAGGCCACCGGTTTGATATCTGGTCGCTGCGACACCCCACGGATACCAAGTGTCATCCTTTGCATGACCGCTTTACCGGTCAGGTTCACTACCTGCCTGAGTATCTATATGACGAACCCCAACGCGTCTGGGCCGCGCGCGCAGTGGCGCAGCGCCTGCCGGGATATGCCGAGGCCTATGGCGTCTGGCGCAAGGATCTGCGCCGCGATCCAACCCATAATCGCATTCGTCGTTTCGGTCAGGCCTGTGTTTTAGCCACCGAGCTTCCCGTAGAAACACGCGCGCTTTATGCGCATTTCATGCATACGCCTTCGTCCGTCGCGCGCTATGCCGCCATCATGCGCGGCCTACCGTGGAGCTTTGCCGCCCACGCCAAAGATATCTGGACGTCACCAGACTGGGAAAAGCGCGAGAAGCTGCACACAGACACCTATGGCGCAGCCTTTGGGGCGACATGCACCGCCTTTGGTGCCGAACATCTGCGCGGGTTGGCCGACACGCCAGATCGGGTCGATCTGATCTATCACGGGCTGGATCTGGGCCGGTTCCCTTCGCCGCCGGATCGTCTACCACGACAACCCGAAGCGGCCTTCCATATGATGTCGGTTGGCCGGTTGGTTGAGAAAAAAGGGTTTGACCGGCTGATCGCCGCTTTTGCTTTGCTGCCGGATACTCTGAACTGGCGCTGGACCCATATCGGCGGCGGCGGTTTGGGACCAAGCCTGCGTGATCAGGCCAAAGCTGCCGGCGTTGCAGACCGCATCACGTGGAAAGGGGCTTGCGATCAGCCCGAGGTGATTGCCGCGATGAGGCAGGCAGATTTGTTTGTTCTGCCCAGCCGGATTGCCGAAGACGGCGACCGGGACGGGCTGCCAAATGTGCTGATGGAGGCGGCCTCGCAAAAACTGCCGATCCTGTCTACACCGGTTTCGGCCATTCCTGAATTCATCGAGACAGGAACCCATGGCCTCCTGTCCAGCGACAATCCAGCCGCATTGGCCAGTGCGATTTGTGACCTTGCAGCGCACCCAACCCAAACCGCCCAAATGGCCGAAGCCGCTTATACGCGCCTATTGGCAGAGTTTCGGATGGATCCAGGAATTGCGCGTTTGTCGGCCCGTCTTCAGACCCTGTGCACGGATGCAGCCTGATGGCGCGGGTCGCGTTCTATGCTCCGATGAAATCGCCCGATAGCCCCAAGCCTTCGGGCGATCGTGAGATGGCCCGCAACCTGATGCAAGCGATCGGGGCGCAGGGGGATCGCGTCGATCTGATCTCGGACCTGCGCATCTATGACAAGGTCGGCGATGCGGTCGCACAGCACGCCCTGCGACAGGCGGCTGAGGTTGAAGCACAGCGGCTGATCTCGGACATGCCTGAAGACATCGACCTTTGGGTGACCTACCACAACTATTACAAGGCCCCCGACCTGTTGGGGCCGGTCGTCGCGCAGGCACGTGACATTCCTTATGTGCAGTTGGAAAGCACCCGCGCCACAAGTCGCCTGAGCGGGCCGTGGTCGGGATTTGCAAAAGCCGCACACGAGGCCTGCAATGCGGCGCAGGTGATTTTCTACCACACGGCCAATGATCTGATCACACTGGAACGTGAGCGCTTTGGCAATCAGGCTCTGATCGAGCTTCCCCCATTCTTGCCGATGGCGGATTTGCCGCCAGAAAGTATGGGCGATGGCCCGATGCTGACCGTTGGGATGATGCGCCAAGGGGACAAGCTGTCCTCGTACCGCATTCTGGCCGAGGCGCTGTTGCAGCTGTCGGGGGATTGGCACCTGAACATAGTGGGTGATGGCCCTGCCCGCCCGGATGTTGAACAACTGATGGCGCCGTTTGGAAGCCATATCACCTTTCTGGGCCAACTCGACCGGGAGGCGCTCCAACGTGTTTACGGCGAGGCCTCTATATTCGTATGGCCTGGCGTAAACGAAGCCTATGGGATGGTCTATCTGGAAGCTCAGGCCGCTGGCGTACCGGTCGCCGCGCAAGACAGGCCCGGTGTGCGGGACGTTCTGACCCAAGCGGACTACCCGGCTGCTGACGTTGGGGCAAAAGGACTGGCGCAGCAGATTCAACGCTTGTTGGATAACCCCAAGCGGCGGCGCGCCCTTGGCCAAGCGGCCCGCACGCATGTTGCCGCCCGTCACCTGATGCCCAAAGCGACCGAGGTTTTTTGGGCAGCTGTGCGCCCATTGCTGGGGGTGACGGCATGACCCGTTTGGCTCTGCTGCGCCATGGACACACCCACTGGAACCGTGCCGGGTGCATTCAGGGGCGCAGTGATATTCCGCTTGATGATCAGGCAAGGTCAGAACTGGCCGGGTATGACCTGCCAAACGGTTGGGAAGACGCCGAGATATGGTCCAGCCCTTTGGCCCGCGCGCAAGAGACGGCGCTGTTAGTATCGGGTCGCACCCCTCAGACCTCGCCCGCGTTGACCGAAATGAACTGGGGCCGATGGGAAGGGTTGCGCGGGGTCGATCTGATCGCTGACCCAGACAGCGGATACCGCCATATCGAGGACTGGGGCTGGGATTATCGCCCGCCCGAAGGCGAAAGCCCCGCTGAAGTCTGGGGACGCTTGGAACCCTGGCTATCCAAACTGAACCAAGACACAGTTGCTGTCTGCCACATCGGCATCATGCGCGTCATTCTGGCCCGGGCATGGGGGTGGAATTTTGAAGGGCCCGTGCCTTTTAAGATCAAACGCAATCGGCTCTATATCATTGATATGGACGATATGATCCCAACACCGGATCCCGTTCGCCTGATTGCTCGCGGAGTGACCAAATGAACGTGATGATCGTCGTGACCCATCTGCTGGGAACAGGTCATCTAAGCCGCGCATTGACGCTTGGTCGTGCCTTTGCAGAAGACGGCAACGACGTGATGATTGTGACCGGCGGGATGCCTGCGCCGCAGTTAAACTCGGACGGCATAACACTGTTTGGCCTGCCCCCGCTACGCTCGGACGGAACAGATTTCACGCGTCTTTTGACAGAGATCGGTGAGGTCGCCGACCCTGCCTATCTGTCGGCGCGCAGTGCGGCCCTTATTCAGGCTGTGCAGAGCTTGCAACCGGATGTTCTGATCACCGAACTGTTCCCTTTTGGCCGACGGTCTCTTGTGGCAGAGTTCGAAGCGGGCCTTGAGGCGGCGCATGCCTTGCCGAAACGCCCGCTGGTTCTGGCCTCGATCCGGGATATTCTGGCCCCGCCATCCAAACCGGCCAAGGCCACCCGTGCCGACGAAACCATTGGTCGTTTTTACGATGGTGCCTTAGTGCATTCGGATGAGAGCGTAATCCCGTTATCGGTCAGTTGGCCGGTATCCGATCAACTGGCCCAGCACCTGCACTATACGGGTTTTGTTGCGCCTGCCGCGGCGCGCCCGCATCCCGAGGCTATTGGAGTCGATGAAATCCTGGTAAGCGCTGGTGGCGGATCGGTCGGGCAGCCGATCTTTCATGCGGCCATCGAAGCCGCGCGAAAGATGCCCAACAGGCGCTGGCGCCTGTTGGTGGGCGGGCGAGATGCGCAGGAGCGTATTGCAGAACTATCTCAGCTAGTTGGTGAGGCACCCGTGTCGCTGGAACCCGTCCGCCCGGATTTTCGCCAGATGCTGCCACACGCAGCGGCCTCGGTCAGCATGTGCGGCTACAACACTGCGCTGGACATCCTGCAATCGGGCACGCCTGCGGTGTTCATCCCATTTGACGACGGCAAAGAGGTTGAACAAGGTCTGCGCGGCCAAAGCCTGTCAGAACTGCCTGCAATAGAAGTGCTGCGTAGTCAGGAATTGACTGGGGATAGTCTTGCCGAACGGGTCGAACAAGTGATCTTGGAAGGCAGGCGTGCACCCAAGCAAGACGGCCTCGATGGAGCCCAGCGCTCTGTCGAGATCACAAAACATCTGTTGGGGCGGCACACATGACGCCGGATTGGAAACCCTTGGAGGACGAGCTTGCGCTTTGGCGTGCCCAAGGCCTGACGCTGCCCCTATGGTGGCGCGATGATGATGCCACGGTGCAAACACCGCAATTGGAGACACTGACTGCGCTATCCGAACGCGTAGGTCTGCCGGTGCATCTGGCCGTAATCCCTCGTGAGGCAAATACTAGCCTTGCGGGTTTCGTAGCACGCCATGGCAGCCTAATCCCTGTCGTCCATGGCTGGGCGCACCAAAACCATGCGCCTGCCGGAGAGAAGAAGTCTGAATTTCGCGCGCATCGCCCGCTAGAGGATATCATAGCCGACGCGCAAGCCGGGTTTAGTCGCCTGACGGATCTGTTTCACGACAGGCTGCGCCCCATGTTTGTCCCCCCCTGGAACCGGATCGGGGATGAGGCTGTCGCCCAACTGCCTGCACTTGGATTCCGAGTATTGTCGACAGCAACACCGCGGAAAGCGACCTTTGCGGCCCCTGGATTGGAACAGATCAACACGCATCTGGACCCGATTGACTGGCGGGGCACACGGGGATTGGTCGCGCCGGATATCCTGATCACAAAGATGGCCGCACTACTTCAAGACCGCCGCACGGGTCAGGCCGACAATACAGAGCCCTTCGGCATCCTGACCCACCATCTGGTTCACGACCCAGACATTTGGACCTTTACCGAGGCATTGCTAACAAAACTGCTGGAGGGACCCACGCACCCTTGGGTCGCCCCCGACAGCCCAGAACGGAGTTCCCCCATATGAGCAGATTGGATTCCATGCTGCGCCGTCTGACCGCTCAGCGCGACGGGCTGAACTGGGCTGCTGCCCGGATCGCCAAACAAGACGGAGATGTTCTGGACATGGGTCTGGGCAATGGTCGCACCTACGACCACCTGCGGGAAATCATGCCGGATCGGCGCATTTGGGTGATGGATCGCGTGTTGCAATGCCACCCTGACAGTACCCCGCCCGAACAGGATTTCTTGCAAGGCGAGGCCGAGCCAATGCTGCAGAAACTGGCGGCCTCGGGCCACAAGATGGTCATGGCACATTACGATTTCGGACGCGGGATCAAGGAAGACGATGTGGCCGAAGCCGCACGCCTCAGCCCGTTGATCGCGCAGGTCATGCAACCCAATGGGTTGTTGATCTCGGGCCAGCCGTTGGTCGGGTTCAACCAGATCGACGGACCCGAAACCATCGCCCCGGACCGTTATCTGTTTTACACCGCCTGATCAGGCGACCCGCTGCCCGCGCGACCAAACGGCGCTGAGCGCGGGTACACTGCCACGCATGCGGAACCGGATCAGGTCAGCGCGTGCATCTTTGCGCAGCTCGCCCCGATCCTGCAGCCCTGCGGCCTGCGCTGGGGAGAGCGTAACGGTCTTGAGGCCGCGCGCCATATCCCCCCACATCTCGCCCAATCGCACTGCTGACAGCAACAGCGCCGAAGGCACGTAGTCTGATGACATGATGTCCAGATGGCCCAACTCGGCCAGTTCCCGGGCTGCGACGTTCCCGGAATGCGACCCTCCCCGAATGATATTCGGTGCACCCATCATGACCTTAATGTCGTGATCGTGGCAGGCCCGTGCCGCCTCGACCGTCGTGGGGAACTCGGCCAAGCGGATACCGTGGCCTGCCGACACCTTTACCTGATCCTCGGTCGTGTCATCATGGCTGGCCAGCACCGCCCCAAAACGACGCGCGGCTTTGACAGTTTCGACCTCATGCTTCTCACCATGCGCATCCCGCAGCCCCTTCAGTCGCGCCACATGCTGTAGGAACATGTCATCGTCCATGGCATGCTTTCCCTTTACATAGGCCTCAAGCTTCGAGATATCCCGAAACTGGCGTTGCCCCGGCGTGTGATCCATCAGCGAGACCAACCCGACTCGATCTTCCGGGCCGAACTCGTCCAGTTCTTCGACCAGGGTTTCCGAGCACACCTCGGCCCGCAAATGCAAGAAGTGACTGATCTTAAGGGCGTCCTGTTCGCGTAGCTCCCACAGCTCTTGCGACAGACCACGGGCGTATTTGCCATACCGCGCCGCGCCAGATGGGATCGACCCCACCCGCATCGCGTCGAACACCGTGGTAATCCCAGTGCTCGCCAACTCGGCATCATGGGCCAGGATCGCAGCGGCATGAGGCCAGTCCACCTTCGGACGCGGCTGGATATGCCGTTCCAGATTATCCGTGTGCAGCTCGACCAGACCGGGGCAAATGTAATCGCCCTCACAATCAATCGCACGCGCCGGAACCGCAGCCCCGGTGTCGATATCGGCAATATGCTCACCAATGATCCGAATGCAGCCGGTTACGGTCTCATCTGGGAAAACAAGCGTGGCATTGGCAAGGGTCAATTCTTCTGTCATCTGAACTTCACACTGTTTGAGCTATTGGAAGGCCACGCAATAGGAGGCCAATGTGACATTCACGCGATACGCGATCTATTTTGCGCCACCCGCCAAGGCGGATTGGACGGTTTTTGCAACCAGCTGGCTGGGCTGGGATATGGAAAGCGGAACGCAGGTCGCACATCCACCGATCGATGGTGTTGACGTGGCCGCCGTGACCGAGGTGCCCCGCAAATACGGGCTGCACGCGACTATGAAACCCCCATTTCGCCTGCGCGATGGCCAAAGCTTTGAGGCTTTGCAACGGGCCTGCGAAACGCTTGCGGCCAACCAAACGTCGGTTAATCTGGACGGGCTTGAAATTGCGCGTCTGGGTCGATTTCTGGCCTTGCGTCCGGTTGGCGATATGGCAGCGCTGAATGCGTTGGCCGCCGCCTGCGTGACAGAGCTTGATAGGTTCCGCGCGCCCGCATCCGAGACCGAGCTGGCGCGTCGCCGTGCCGCCAATCTGACCCCGGAACAGGGCGCCCATCTGATCAGATGGGGCTATCCTTACGTGCTGGATGCGTTCCGGTTTCACATCACGCTGAGCGGGAAGTTGGACAAACCCTCTCTGGCCGCGACCGAAACTGCGCTTCAAGCGCATTTGGGTCCGCTTTTGCCAAAGCCCTTCCAGATCAACGATCTGGCTTTGATGGGCGAGGCCGAGGATGGGCGGTTTCACCTGATCCATCGTTACGCGCTTTCCAGTTGAAGTCGGTTCAGGATCTCGCTGACCGTATCGTCCAGCGCGCCTGAATTGTCGATTTCGAACACGCAGTCCAGCCCCTCGGGCAAGGGGGCGCGTGCCCGACCCAGCCGGCGGGTCTGTTCAGCGCTGTTTTCTCGCCCGCGCGCTGCAAGACGCTTGGCCAGAACTTCAGCGCTGGCCGTCAGCGAAACCACAACCAAATCCCCGAAGACCTCCTGCGCCTGCATTAACACGGACCGAGAGAAGTTCACCAATACAGCGCTGCAATTCTTGCGCTGCTCAGCTATCTGAGACGGCACGCCATATAGCAACCCATGGGCCGACCAATGTAGCGCAAAGGCCCCGTCCAGTACCATCTGTTCGAACAAATCGACCGAGACGCGGTCAAAATCCTCGCCCTCTTCCCCTTCGGGCCGGGTGATCACACGGCGCAACCGCTGAATACTCGGCGCGCGGGCCTCAAGCGCCTCCATCACGCTGTCTTTGCCAACCCCTGAGGGACCGACAACAGCAATGACCGGAGCCAAGGTCATGCGGCTTTCCCGGGGGTAAAGCCCGACACGTCAATCTCGCGGTCACACACGCGCTGACGGGCTTCGATGTCGTGGAAGATACCCACAATCGCGGCCCCGCGCGCTTTTGCCTCTTCGATCAGGGACAGAACCGTCTCGCGGTTTTGCGCATCCAGACTGGCTGTCGGTTCGTCCAGCAACATCGCCGGATATTCATGCGCGAAACCGCGTGCGATGTTGACCCGCTGCTGCTCGCCACCCGAAAACGTGGTCGGGCTCAGCGCCCACAGTCGTTCAGGTATGTTCAACCGCTTGAGGAGCCCTGCGGCCTTGTCCAAGGCGATCTGCTTGTCATGACCCAGGGCCAGCAACGGCTCGGCCACAACCTCCAGCGTCGGCACCCTCGGGACCACCCGTAGAAACTGACTGACATAGCCCAGCGTCTCGCGCCGCAGCGCCAGAATCTCGCGTGGTTCGGCCTGTGCCACGTCCAGCCCGCCGACCAGAACCTTGCCCGAGGCCGCCAGATAATTCCCGTAGATCACACGCATCAGTGTGGATTTCCCCGCGCCCGAGGCCCCGGTCAGCGCGACGCATTCGCCCGCGCCGACCTTTAACGAGGCCCCTTCCATAACCGGGATAACCGCGCTGCCCTGATTGTGCAGGGTAAAGCTCTTGCTTACTTCGTTCAGCTCAATCATCGCTTTATCTTTTCCCAAATACTCAAACCTGCAGAACGCTGGATACCAGCAGCTGCGTATAGGCATGTTGCGGATCGTCCAGCACCTGATCGGTCAACCCGGCCTCGACCACATGGCCGTCTTTCATCACCATCAATCGGTCGGCCAGCAGGCGCACAACGGCCAGGTCATGGGTGACAATGATGGCGCTCAGCCCCATTTCGCGGACAAGACCACGCAGCAGGTCCAGCAGGCGCGCCTGAACCGAAACATCCAGCCCGCCGGTCGGTTCATCCATGAATACCAGCCGGGGACCCGTGACCAGATTGCGTGCAATCTGCAAACGTTGCTGCATCCCGCCTGAAAACGCTGTGGGTCGGTCATCCACGCGCGCCTCGCTGATCTCAACACGCCCCAGCCAATCAATGGCCTTATCCCGGATATCGCCATAGTGACGACCCCCCACAGCCATCAACCGTTCGCCAATATTGCCGCCCGCACTGACGGACATCCGCAGACCATCGCGGGCGTGCTGATGGACAAAGGCCCAATCGGTACGGCTGAGCATCCGGCGTTCGGGTTCCGACATGGTCACGGTGTCCACCGGACCATCCGCGCGAGTGTCAAAGACCACCTGCCCGGCATCCGGTTCTAGGTGGCCAGCCAAGCAGTTCAGCAGTGTCGATTTGCCCGAGCCGCTTTCGCCCACGATCCCCATCACCTCGCCGGGGTAGAGATCGAAGCTGACATCCGCGCATCCGATCCGCGTGCCGTAATGTTTCTGAATACCTTTGACTTGCAACAAGGGGGTCATGCCGCGTTCTCCTTGGTCATTGGACCAACATGGCCCGCCTCGCGGCGCGACCGGCAGTAATCAGTGTCCGAGCAGACGAACATGCGATTGCCGGCGTCATCGGTGATGACCTCATCCAGATAACTGTCCGTCGCCCCACACAGATCACAGCAGTGATCGGCCTTGGTCGCCTCGAACGGGTAATCCTCGAAATCCAGGCTGACGACCTTCGTGTGTGGCGGCACTGCATAAATCCGTTGTTCGCGCCCCGCGCCAAACAGCTGGATCGCGTCCATCTCAAGCTTGGGGTTATCGAATTTCGGAATCGGGGACGGATCCATCACATACCGTTCCGATACTTTCACCGGATAGGCGTAAGAAGTCGAAATCGCGCCATGCTGGCTGATATCTTCATACAGCTTCACATGCATCAGCCCGTATTCCTCTAGGCTGTGCATCTTGCGTGTCTCGGTCTCGCGCGGCTCCAGAAAACGCAGAGGCTCGGGGATCGGCACCTGATAGACCAATATCTGATCTTCGGTCAGCTTCGCCTCGGGGATGCGGTGGCGGGTCTGGATAACCGTCGCCTTGTCCGTTTCCTCAGTGGTCTCCACACCTGCGGTGTTTTCAAAGAACTTCCGGATCGAAACCGCATTGGTGGTGTCATCCGCGCCCTGATCGATCACCTTGAACGTATCATCCGGCGTCAGCGTCGCAGCCGAGACCTGCACCCCGCCCGTGCCCCAACCATAGGGCATCGGCATCTCGCGGCTGGCGAATGGCACTTGATAGCCTGGAACCGCCAACCCTTTGAGAATGGCGCGGCGGATCATCCGCTTGGTCTGTTCGTCCAGATAGGCGAAATTATACTCGCTCATAAGAACCCTCTTTCAGTTAGCGCGATGTCCAGCGCTTTTGGCGTGGTGAAATGGATACCGTCCATGCCGACTGACTTTGCGCCTTCGACGTTGTGCAACCCGTCATCAATGAAAACGCAGTCTTCTGGCGCTACTCCCGCACGATCACATAGCATGTGGTAAATACGGGCATCCGGCTTCATCACACCTTCTTGCCCAGACACGACCAGAGTGCCGAAGACCTCACCCAAACGTGGATGGACCTTCAGACCTTCGGGCCAGGTTTCAGCAGACCAATTGGTGATGGCGTGGACTGGGGTTCCTTGAGATTTCAACCGGTCCAACACGTCCCAAGTTCCATGGATCGCGTTTTCTACCGTCCGGGCGTAAAGCGAAACATAGTCTACAAACAGGTTTTGGTCTTGCGGGTCGTCCAACTCCTGAGCCAGTTCAGCGAACTGCTCACCATTGTCCGCACGCGCGTTCTTTTCCCGAAAACCCGTTCTTTCGATAAACGCATGAGCAGCCTCTTCTGAACCCAGCGCTTCGACCCAAGCCAATTGCGGCTGCCAATCAATCAGCACACCGCCAATATCGAAAACGACCGCCTTCATTCCGCGGCCTCCCTGGGCGCAATCCGCTCTTCGGCCTCGCGGCGCAGTTTGCGGACCAATTCCAGTTCGGACTGGAAATCCACGTAATGCGGCAGTTTGATATGTTCGAGGAAGCCGGTCGCCTGGATGTTGTCCGAGTGGCTCAGAACAAACTCTTCGTCCTGCGCCGCAGCACCAACAAAATCCTCGCCCAGTTCTTTCCAGCGCAGCGCGCGATCAACCAAGGCCATCGAGATGGATTTCCGTTCTGATTGCCCGAACACCAAGCCATAGCCGCGCGTGAATTGCGGCGGTTCGGTCTTGGAGCCCTTGAACTGATTCACCGTTTCACATTCGGTCAACTCAACCTCGCCAATGTCGATGGCAAAACCCAATTCGGGGATATCCATCTCAACCGCGACCTTGCCGATCCGCAGCTCGCCGACAAAGGCGTGGTTGCGGGCATAGCCGCGCTGGGTTGAGTACGCCATGCCCAGCACAAACCCCTCATCCCCGCGCGTCAAAGATTGCAGGCGCAAGGGGCGGTTCGACGGGAACTCCAGTGGTTCGCGCGTCAGGTCACCGGGTGTTTCATCACTGGTAACTTCATCCTGAATGATATCCTCACCCTTGAGGAATTCGGTGATATGTGGCGTGGATTCGGTGCGTGCCGCCCCTTCCGGCGCGGTGGGCACCTCACCATCGGCGGCCAATTTGAAGTCCAGCAGACGGTGGGTGTAGTCGAAAGTCGGGCCCAGAACCTGCCCACCGGGCGCGTCCTTGAACGTGGCCGAGATCCGTCGGTCACAGTCCATCTGCCCCGTTTCAACCGGGTTTGAATACCCAAAGCGCGGCAAGGTCGTGCGATAGGCGCGGATCAGAAAAATCGCTTCAATCAGATCCCCACGCGCCTGTTTGATCGCCAATGCAGCCAGATCAGGATCATACAGAGAGCCCTCGGCCATGACGCGGTTCACCGCAAGGCTCAGCTGCTCACGGATCTGCGCAAGGCTCAACTCGGCCACGTCGGTTGATCCACGCCGTTCCTCGGCCAGCCAGGCATGGGCGTTTTCAATCGCCTTTTCGCCACCTTTGACAGCTACATACATGGCTCAGCCTCCTACCGTGATCTGCGTGCTGCGCGGCAGAGCCGCAACCTGATCGCCGCAGGTCAGAAAGAAATCACATCCCAACGGGTAGAGCGCCGCGTTAGCTTGCAGAACAGCCACATCCGGTAGTGACAACTGGGCGACATCCTTGATACCTGGCCCAGACAGAACCGCACCTGACGCCTGCAGGTCATCGCACTCCACGATCAACGTGGTCGAGCGGTCGGGGTATTCCGGCGTTCCAATACGATACGCATTGAGGGCCCCCAAATCCTGCCAGGTTCCAACGGCAAAATCCGCCTCAGACGCGGCAACCAAAGGTGCCCCAGTGTGAAAGGTCAGCCACTTGCGCACTGCGTCGGTGTCGACTGCCCCGGCCAGGTACAGCTTGGTTTCCGGATCGCAAAGCGTCAGCAGCAGGGTCGCCGCCGCAACCGACAAGGGCGCCGGAGGAACAGCGCCGGTCAGGCTGCGAATCTCACCCGGTCGGGCCATGACTGTCATGGCTGCGCGGAAGGCATGTGCCGCCTGGATAGGGGCGTTATCAAATCCGCCGGAAAACTGTGCTTGTTCCGACATCAGTCTTCCCCCCGCACCATCGTGAAGAACTCGACCTTCGTCGCCGCCGCCTTGGCCGCGCGCGCCGTTTTCGACGCCTGCATGTGCCGATTAAGCGGTTCCAGAAGCTCTGACCTCAATGTCCCCGCCGCAGGGGTCTGCATCATCGCATCGATCAGCGCGGCAGCTTCGGCCTTAGGTTTTGACCGCCCCTGCACATATCCGTGCCCAACGGTGCCATCTTCCAGAACAACGGAGCAGCGGGTCACAGTCATTTCACCCAGATTGAACGGTGCGCCAGTGCTGCCTGCGCGACCACGAACCATGACGCCACCGACTTCAGGACGGCGCAGCCAGTCAAAATGTGGACGGTCGGGAAGCCCATTCCACAGCGCCAACATCGCCTCTTCTGGTGCGCGCGCCAGAAGGCCCATCCATTCTTGCCGTGCGGCAGTCTCAAATTCTGTCTGATATGTCATCAAAGCCTCTTGGCGGGGTTGTCTACATATACTATACAACTAGACAAATATTACCCTGCAGGGATCTGCACTGCAATCGAAACTCTGTGAATATTTGATGACATGAGCAAAACACCGATCTGGAAAAGCATCTCGCTCAGCCTGACCTCTGACATAGCTGAAGGGCGGTACCAAACCGGGGATCGAATCCCGACCGAGGCGCAGCTGGCCGCAAAACATGGCGTCAACCGCCATACTGTGCGGCGGGCATTGTCGGATATGGCAAAACAGGGCCTGGTTCACGCGCGCCGCGGCGCAGGTGTGTTCGTGGCTGCCCGCCCAACCGATTATCCCATCGGCAAACGTGTCCGGTACCACAAGAACATATCGGCCAGCGGCAAGATTCCGGGCAAACAGATTCTCTCGCTGACAACCCGCGCCGCAGATGAGGCCGAAGCTGATGCACTTCAGCTAAACACTGGCGACCCCGTGCACGTCTATGATGGATTATCTTTGGCCGATGGGCAGCCGATCGGGCTGTTTCAAAGTGTTTTCCCGGCCCTGCGATTTCCCGATCTCTTGAAAGCTCTGCAAGACACGCAATCCGTCACAAAGGCGCTGCAGACCTGTGGTGTATCCGATTACACCCGAATATCGACCAGGCTGACCGCGCGGGCGGCAACGGCAACTCAAGCTTTGCATCTGCATCTCAGCGAAGGAGCCCCGGTGCTGTTTTCAACCGGGATCAACGCAGACCCCGATGGCAATCCAGTGGAACTTGGCCGGACCGTTTTTGCCGGTGAGCGCGTGACCTTGACCCTGAATGAGGATTGATCACGCGGGTTTCGGCGGTTCTTCGAACTTCTGAAGGAGGCCTTATCCCTTGATGCCTATTCGTATTTTTCTAAAAACGCCTCAGCATCTAGCGCGCGAAAATCCGGCAAGGCCCTGCGCAGGTGTGCATTGTCCCAATCCCACCAGGCCAATGCCATCATGCGGTCGGCTACGTCGACGGAAAAGCGGCGGCGTATCTCAGTCGCCGTGACACCCCCGACAATTGTAAAAGGCGCAACATCCTTTGTGACGACGGCCCCGGCAGCCACAACCGCGCCATGCCCGATTGTAATCTCGGGTTTGATCATGGCACCATGGCCAATCCAAGTGTCATGGCCAATCCTAGCAGTACGGCTGGCCCGATGGGCGAACCAGTCGGCATCATCCTCTTCATCGTCCCAATAACTCGCCGATCGATATAGAAAATGATGCAGTGACGCTTTCTCCATGGGGTGATCTGTTGCACCGATGCGGGTGAAACTGGCGATATTGGCGAATTTGCCGATCTCGGCATTGGCGATGTCGCAAGTCCGGTCACAATAGGAATAGTCACCCCAGACCGAATTTGCGACACGGCTACCCGCGCCGATCTCGACATATTCACCAAACTGACTGTTGGTGATCTGACAATCGGGGTGAATGAACGGCTGATCTGCACGCAGTCTTGGCATGGTCTGGTCCAATTATTCAGTCAGGGCAAAAGGAAGGGTTTACGTCTAGAATCACGCGGCTTTCGCGTCTTCCCTGACTCTCCCTGGATCAATCGACGGCGTAGCCAGCCCGAGAACCAGTCCATCAGCATCACCATCAGAATGATCAGGACGATGTAGTAGGCGACCTCTTCCCAGTCCTTTTGCGTGATGATCGCTTGGGTCAGCAACAGGCCGATACCCCCACCGGTAATGGCACCAATCACGGTGGCGCTGCGGGTGTTGGATTCGAGGAAATACAAAAGCTGGCTTAGCAGAACAGGCGTGATCTGAGGGATAACCCCAAAACGATAGCGCTGCGTGGCGTTGGCCCCGGTCGATTGCACGCCTTCGATCTGTTTCTGGTCCACATTCTCCAACGCTTCCGAGAAGATCTTGCCGAAGGTGCCAGTGTCCGTCACCAGCATTGCCAGAGCCCCGGTTAACGGGCCGGGGCCAAAGGCGCGGGCCAACACAACGGTCCAGATCAACGCATCCACACCCCGTACGAAGTCAAAGATACGGCGGGTGAAAAACCGGGCGGATTTCAGCGGGTTGAAGTTGCGCGTGGCCAGGAACGCCAGCGGCAACGCCACGATGGCCGCACCGAACGTACCTAGGAACGCCATCAGAATTGTTTCGAAAATCGCCCAAGCCACGTCCTGGTGCCGCCACATCTTATTGGTCCAGAAGTCGTTGAAAATGGCCCCCGCTTCACCACTGGCAGCACGCCCGGCCAACTCAGAGAAAGGCTGGCCATAATACGGGCTATCCAGCGTGAACCAGAACAGCTCCCACCCGTTGAAGTACCGGAATACTTCGGCGCGGTTTCGGGTCACCGTCAGGCGGCCCGCATCCGTGGTGATGGCCATCCGGTTTTTCGAAACATTGATCCACTCGGGGACATCACCCGGTGGCAATTCAGCCTGCACCCCGGCGGCGCGCGTCGGTGTGGCGCGCACGGTGCCATAGCCGGGAATGTCATATTCAATCGTTTCCGGACCGAAACGGACAACATGCCCGTCCTCCAGATCGATCACGGTTGTTTCGCCCAGCGCGACCCAATCCGGGGCCTCACCTTCGGGATAGGCGCCCTTGCGTTCGCCCTCGATGGCGGCTGAAACCTCGCCGGTGCGATTGTCCCGCTCGATATGGGTTTTATAGCTGTAACTGTCTGCAACCAGCGTTTTGCCATTCTCCAGATTGGCGCGGGCTGTCAGACCCGGCACGTCAAAGGCGAAGAAAACATAGGTCAGATAGACCAGAACCAGGACAGGCAGACCGAAATTCATCAGGCGCTTGCGGCTAAACAGGCGGTCCGCCTCGGCCTTCAGCTCATCAATCGACAGATCGGTTGCGAACGTGCTCATGCTGAGGCTCCTTTTTCCGAGCCATGGGTCAGGCGGTCGCGCAGCACACCTGAGATCTGGTCCACAACGACGATAGTGACAAAGAGAAGAAAGAAGATGGCCGCCGCTTCGTCATAGCGCCCCTGCCCCCAGGACATCGAGTTCCTCAGCTCATAGCCCAGACCACCAGCCCCGACGAAGCCGAGGATGGCAGACGCGCGAATGTTGATCTCGAACCGCAGCAGCGCATAGCTGACGTAGTTCGGGCCGACCTGCGGGATGACACCCAAATACATACGCTGAGACCAATTGGCTCCGGCTGAGTGCAGCCCTTCAACGGGCTTTAGTGAAGCGTTTTCGTTCACTTCCGAGAACAACTTGCCCAGTGCGCCGGCTGTATGGATCGCAATCGCGATCATCGCAGGAACCGGGCCGCCGCCCAGAACGAAGATCAGCACCAGCGCAATGACAATCTCGGGGATTGCGCGACAGATATCGGCAATACGTCGGAACAGCGGGATAAGTGCAGGCCAAAGCGCCATGCCACGCGTCGACATCAAGGCCAGAAACGTCCCTGCGATGGTCCCGATCAGGGTCGAGGCTGCGGCAATGTTGATCGTCTCGATCAGAGCCGGGAAAAACTTGACCAGGTTCTCGGACATCGACCCGATCTTCTCCCACGCCTCGGACAGAACCTCGGTGGGATAGTCGAAAATACGGCGCCAGCCATCGATAAAGCTGCCTGCGTTGCGGCTGTCTGCGGTGCGGAAACCCGCGGCCATCAGCGCAACAAAAAGGATCAGAAGAATACCACCATAGACCCGCTTGCGCCGTGTCATATCGGAATAGTCGGCCCGGATCTGGTCGACGGTCTGGGACCCTGCGGTCAGGTCTGTCATGGAATGCTCCTGAGTGGAAATCGGGGCCCGGCAGAAACCGGCCCCCGAACTTGGAAGATGCAGGCTTAGTTGGACTTCAGCTTGCGTGCTTCGATGATGACTTCGTAGGCTTCATGCGAGATCGGCTCGAACGCTTTGGCTTCGCCCGCTGCAACACCGTAGAAGCATTCACGGTCTTTCTCAGCCAGACCTGCCATCAGGGCAGTCATCTTCTCTTTGACATCCGCAGGCAGTGCGGTGCGCAGAACAACTGGGCCTTCCGGGATCGGCTTGGACTGCCAGATCATGACCATGTCGTTCATGTCGACCAGACCTGCATCAACTGCACGGCGTAGGGCGCCCGAGTTGAAACCATCTTCCCAGTCGCCCAGACCGTCAGCCCAGGTTACACCGCCGTCAACGTCACCATTGTTGACCGCTACGATGGTCTGCTCGTGGCCACCGGTGAATTTCACTTCACCAAAGTAGTCACCCGATTCCATGGTCGAACCGGTCGCGGCAGGGATTTCGATCGACGGGATCAGGTAGCCCGAGGTCGAGTTCGGATCGCCAAAGCCAAAGGTCTTGCCCTTCATTTCTTCCAGCGAGGTGATGCCGCTGTCTTTGCGAGCAAAACCGATCGAGTAGTAGCCGTAACCACCGTCCAGGTTCACTTTAACCAAAACCGGCTCAACCGCTTCGGGGTCGCTCAGATAGGTTTTTGCATAACCCGACGCACCCAGCCAGGCCATGTCGATGGTGCCGCCCAGCAGGCCCTGGATCACGCCATCATAGTCGGCAGGGGCGAACAGCTTGGTTTCAACACCCAGAGCTTCTTCGGTGTATTCACGCAGACATTCGTTGTTGTTCAGGCGATCCTGGGCGTTTTCGCCGCCCAGAATGCCAATGCGGAACTCGCTGATTTCGTCAGCCAGGACCGGTGTGGCCAGGGCCGTGGTTGCAGCAAGGGCAGCAATCAGTTTTTTCATCTGTCTCTCTCCAGTTGATGTGCCGGCCGTTCATCAGCCGGTCGATGAAGGGGGGTAGGTGGCTCAGATGGTCGCTTCTGCTTCCATCAACGCCTTCTGGGTGGCATCCAGAATCTCGATCTCGGTCGAGGTTGCCTCTTCCGAGAAGCTGGCGTCTGCCCCGTAGATCTCGCGGGCGACGCCGGTTGTCAGTTGCTCGGGCAGGCCATCAAAGACGATGCGCCCGTCGCGCATACCGACCACGCGGTCGCAGTAGCGGCGCGCAGTGTCTAGCGTGTGCAGGTTGGCGATGACCGTGCGGCCATCTTCTTCGTGGATGCGACGCAGCGCCTGCATCACGACCTGTGCGTTCATCGGGTCGAGTGAGGCAATCGGCTCATCCGCCAGAATCATCTTTGGGTCCTGCATCAGGGCGCGAGCAATGGCGACGCGCTGCTGCTGTCCGCCCGAAAGTGCTTCGGCCCGTTTAGGCGCGTGTTCGGCGATCCCCAGACGATCCAGAATATCGATGGCACGATGGATCTCTGCCATTGGGTATAGGTTGAACATGGTGGCCAACGTCGAATGACGGTTCAGCGTACCATGCAGCACGTTCGAGACCACATCCATGCGCGGCACTAGATTGAACTGCTGAAAGATCATCGCGCAATCGGCCTGCCAGGCGCGTTTCTCACGGCCCTTCAGTTTCGTGACATCGCGGCCCTCGAACAAAATCTCGCCTTCGGTCGAATCCGTCAGACGGTTGATCATCCGCAACAGGGTCGATTTGCCCGCGCCCGAGCGCCCGATGATGCCGATCATGCACGGCTTATCTACATCCAGCGTTGCCGCATCAACGGCGGTATTCTCGCCGAAGCGCTTGGTCAGTTTCTCGATCCGCAGCACGTGCCACCCCCAATTCGTATTGGCGGTCAGCTACAGACACCACAAAACGGATATGTGTCAGCGTGATGAAAGTTTTGTAACGACGCACAAAGCACCGGGACTATCCTTCCCTGGCTGGCGCGGGTATACGCGACCGCGACTCTTCAGCTGATACGAGACCACCATGAGCTTTGACCGCACCATCAAGATCGCGCCTTCCATTCTGTCTGCCGATTTCGCCAATTTCGGTGCCGAGATTCAGGCCATCGAAGCGCAAGGCGCAGATTGGGTTCATGTCGACGTGATGGACGGCCATTTTGTCCCGAACCTGACATTCGGTCCCCCGGCGGTGAAGGCCTTCCGTCCTCATGTGAAAACCGTGATGGACGTGCACCTGATGATCGCCCCGGTTGATCCCTATATTCAGGCTTATGCCGATGCTGGCGCCGACATCCTGACCGCCCATGTAGAGGCTGGCCCGCACACGCACCGAACCCTGCAGGCGATCCGGGCCACTGGCATGAAGGCCGGCATCGCGCTGAACCCCGGCACTCCTGCCGAGGCGGTCGAGCATCTGCTGGACCTTACTGATCTGGTTTGTGTGATGACCGTGAACCCGGGCTTTGGCGGCCAGAAGTTCATCGACATGACCACAAAGATCCGCAAGCTGCGCCAGATGATCGGCGACCGCCCGGTGCATATTGAAATCGACGGCGGCGTTGATCCCCGGACTGCTCCTCTGGTCACTGCGGCCGGTGCCGACGTACTGGTCGCCGGGTCAGCGGTGTTCAAGGGCGGGTCGGTAGATCAGCCTGAGGTCTATGGCGAGAATATCCGGGCAGTACGTGCGGCGGCAGAGGGTGGTTGAGTTTAGGACCACAGCTCGGACGATCAGATTGACCGCTGTACGCAACACGCCGCACCAACCCGGATACGCCCAAGAGGATTGATGCCTTATCCTTGGTTCCCATTGCTGTGGCGGACGCGCATCCTAAGGGCCTGCACGATGCGCCCTTCTGCCACCAAAGCTGAGAGGAAATCTCCCAAGTAGTCTTCCGACAAGCCAGCCTCAATTGCCATGTCAAAGGTGCTCTCAGCGGCTTTGAACTGCCCTTCGTTCAACATGACCAGCGCATTCACATACTGTGTGTAAGGCTCATCAGGGCTTAGCTTCAGCGCCCTATTGATTGCGCCTCGGGCCTCTGTCGTTTTGTCAAGCCAAAGGGCTATCTCTGCATGAAAACGATGATCAATATGATTGGCGTCGTCCCGCTTGACGCTGCGCCGTATCTGAACCAGCGCCGCCTCGAACTCATAATCCGCAGCAAGAAGATCAGCCCGCCAATACAAAAGGTAACTGTTTGGCCCGGCCATTTCTTCGGCTGTTTGTAGCACTTCATGCGCCTTCGCCCTGCGCCCCATCGCTGAAAGCGCCCGAGCCTTGCGAACATAACCATCCGCCTCATCGGGAGTGGCGTTAATAACTGCCTCGGCATCTGCCAGCGCCTGCTTGGGACGATCCAGCATCAAAAGGATAAGAGAGCGGCGGGATTTCCCGGCAACAAAATCCGGATCCAACTCGAGCGTGCGTGTTATGTAGTTGAAGGCTTCTTCCCATTCATCCTGCTCGATCAGAACGACAGCCATACCGTACTGTGCATTGGCGTCGAATGAATCAATTTCGGTAGCGGTTCGAAACAATTCCAGTGCTTCGTCATAGCGAAACTGGTCGGTTAGGCTCCACGCTAGTTCCCGGATACCCCATGTATATTCAGGGTCCAGCGCCAGCGCGAGGCGCATGCTTTCTTCGTATTCATCGAACTCAACTTGACCACTGTGGCGATCACTTGCTGCCAGTCCTGACAGGCTTTCCGCAGATGGCTTGCGCGCAACCGCTTTGCGAAACCACTCACTGGCTTGGACATAATCATCCCGGTAGTAGTAAATCCAGGCGCGCCCCTGCAGCCCGGGTTCTGCATTCGGGTTTATGTCGAGGATTTCCGAGAATGCGTCTTCGGATTTGTCCAATTTCCCAAGGTCGAAATACGCCCATGCGAGCACATCCAACATCTCGATGCGCTGCCTGTCAGACGCGTCGACATCACCCAATCCTTGCTGGCAGATTTCGACCAGGCGCTCCGCAGTCTCGGAACCCTCAAGACAAGCAGAGGCAAAGGTGGCCTGGGAATTCGTAATGAGCGGCCTGGAAAGGCCTTCTGCAGCGCCAAAACTCAACAAGAGTAAGGCCAGAACTGTGGATTCAAGAAACCTGGTGATCAAAGTCGGCATATTACCTGAATATCTTTTGTTCGTTTCAAACAGAATAACGCGAATTGTGATGACGAAAAGGCCGCCCCTTTTTGGGACGGCCTTCTTAAGTTCAACCGAGTTGCTCTCGGCAGATTTTCCTTTGGAAAATCGCCTGCCGCAACC
>NZ_JBQFYL010000009.1:0-139197 GCF_056541465.1 Ruegeria sp. AH12
GTAGGTTCAAATCCTACTCCCGCAACCAACGCCAGAAAATCCCAAACAGCCCGCATCTCTACAAACAACCCACTGGATCAATCGCTGAACGCTCTCGAAATGACAGCCTGACAGATGCAGACCAGGCTGCCATCAGCCGCGGGTAAACAAGCTGGCAATGCCGGCCTAACTATTTGCTCTGCTTTGATTTTTTTACCGTACTTCCAGGAATGAGTCGAAATCCGACGTCCTTAGTAGATTTTGTCGGTTCACCATTGATCTGTGCCAACACCATCTCCGCAGCGATCTGGCCAATTCTGAGGTGAGGGACCGCGATTGATGTCAGCCGATAAGGTTGTATTGCTGCAATTGGCAGGTCGCCCCATCCTGCGATGCCGATGTCGTCAGGAACGCTCATGCCGATCTTCTGCGCGTACTGCAGGCCTCCGATCGCCATATTGTCGTTCTGATAATAAATGACTTCGACATCGCGATGGGCTGCCAGCAATTGTTCGGTGCCGTAAAACCCCGTGTAGAAACTTGGGGTGTCCTTTAGAAGTAGCTGTTTTTCAAGTCGCCCATTTGCGTCCTCAATTGCTTTTGAGAACCCATGAAGCCTTGCGGTCGCCGCGTTTGCGACATCATGAGACGTGCCGACGTAACCGAACTTTTGGTACTCCATTCCGGCAAGGTAACGGCCCATGCTATAGCCGCTGTCAAAGTGGTTCAGCCCAACGCACATATCTAGAGGGCTGGAATTGAAGTCCCAGATCTCTACCAAGGGAATTCCAGCGCCGCGCAGCATCTGAATGGCTTTTTGGCTATGAGAACGGCCTGTTATGATCAGCCCAGCTGGCTGCCAGGACAAGACGGTTTCTATCCATTTTTCTTCATGATCAATCTCGTGTTCTGTCAGGCCCAGAACTGTCTGGTGGTCGAACGCACCAAGCTTGCGGTCGATGCCCTCGAGAACCTGAGCGAAGATTTCATTGCCAAGTTCCGGGATGCTGACGCCGACAAAAGTCGATTTTTTGTCACCGGCAAAAACCGTTGCCAAACGATTCGGTAGGTATCCCAGACGATCCACTTCGGCCATGACCTTGGCACGCGTTTTTTCTGAGAAGCCACCTTCATCTCGCAAGACTCGACTTGCAGTCATCTTGGAAACGCCTGCGGCCTTCGCCACTTCCGCGAGGCTCACCTTATTGTTTTTACTTATTTTATCAGGGTCGCTGCTCATTTACGTTACGGGTAACTCTTTTTTGTTGACATCCGCCTTGCCTAGGCGAATGCTAGCGTAACGTTACGGGTAACTCAATACGGTGTTGAGGAGCATCGGAGTTTCCTAGATCTAGGAGGAGGCAGCTGTGCCTGGCACTGCGCAAAACAATTTATTCTTCGACGGGATAAAAAAGCATTTTGGCGGCACCTATGCGCTGCGGGATGTTTCGCTAAACGTTGAGCGTGGTGAGATTGTTGCCCTGCTGGGCGAAAACGGTGCAGGCAAGTCGACCCTCATCAAAATCCTTGGCGGCATACACAAGGCTGACGAAGGGCGAGTTCTGATCAATGGCCAACCCTACGAGCATCGCCCGGGCGGATTTGGTGAACGTCAATCTGTTGCCTTTATCCACCAGGATCTGGGCATGATCGAATGGATGACCGTGGCCGAGAACATTGCGCTGGCTCTCGGCTATTCCCGAAAAAGCGGTTTGATCAATTGGAAATCCGTGGACAGCTTTGCGCAGGACGCGTTGGACAAGGTGGGGTGCGAATTCGACCCGACCACGCGGGTACAGGATTTGTCGCGGACCGAAAAATCTCTGGTAGCGATTGCCCGCGCTTTGGCCGTGGATTGCGACTATCTGGTGCTGGATGAACCAACTGCATCCCTGCCAGCGGATGAGGTCGAACGGCTGTTCGAAGCGTTGCGCCCTTTGAAGGAACAGGGCGTTGGCATGATCTACGTGTCGCACCGGCTGGACGAGATTTTTCAGATCGCCGACCGTGTTGCGGTTCTACGAGACGGTGAGATGGTTGGCCTTCGCAGCATCGACCACACCACGCCTGAAGAGCTGGTTTATATGATCGTCGGTCGCAAGACTCGGCAGGTGATGAAGCCGGATACCCCACCGGGCGATACGCTGCTTGAGGTGTCCGGGTTGAACATGGAAGCGGCTCATAATGTCAGCTTTCAACTGCGGACCAACGAGATCGTTGGTCTTGTGGGTCTTCGCGGTGCAGGGCACGAGAACGTATCTCGTGCGCTGTTCGGGTCGGAAGGGTTTAGTGGCCAGATTACCCTGCATGGTGAAACGCCTGACCTGAGCTCTCCGCAGACCGCGATGGCGTCTGGGATCGGCTTGGTGGCGCGGGACAGAACCGAAGAATCGGTCGCCATGTCGCTGACCATCCGCGAGAATACGTTCCTGAATCCGGCGGCCATCGGGCGGTCCTTGTTATCGTTCATGGGCCACCGGGCCGAGACAGAGAGCGCCGCGCGTATCGGTGCCGACGTGGCCTTGTCTCCTAATGATCAGAGCATGACGATTGAGAGCCTGTCGGGCGGGAACCAACAAAAGGTTGTCATCGGGCGCTGGTTGGAAACCAAACGCAAGCTGTTGATCTGCGAAGACCCGACCGCGGGCGTCGATGTAGGGGCAAAAGCAGAAATCTACGCGCTGTTGAACCGCGCGATGGAGGAGGGCGTCGGCATCATCGTCGTTTCAACCGACTTCGAAGAAGTTGCTGCCATCTGCCACCGCGCCATCGTCTTCAGCCAGGGTCAGATCGTGCGCGAATTGACCGGTACCGAACTGACCACTGAAAACCTGATACAGGCTGCCTCGGCGTCGAACGCCGTGGCGAGTTAAGGAATACGACTATGCAATCGCTTGAATCCAATGCGCTGGAACCGACCAAGGCCGAGTTGAAAGATGCCTCGTTAAAAACTCGAATTCTCAGGTTCTTGCCGGTTTACGGGCTGGTTCTGCTGACTGGTTTTCTGATCATCCTGTTTTCGATCCTTCTGCCAAACACCTTCCCGACGCTTCTGAACCTGCGGGCAATTATCTCGGACAAGGCGATCATTGCGCTTCTGTCCTTGGGGGCGATGATCCCGATGGCGGCAGGTCGCATCGATCTAACCGTGGGATACGGCATCGTACTCTGGCACATCCTGGCGATCTCTCTGCAGACCTTGTACGGCATCCCATGGCCGATTGCGGTGGCGATTGTTCTGTTGCTGGGTCTGCTGACCGGTTTCCTGAACGGTCTGCTGGTCGAGGTCGCTAAGATCGACAGCTTTATCGCAACCTTGGGCACGGGTACGGTTCTGTATGCGCTGGCGCTGTGGCACACGGGCGGGCGTCAGATGGTTGGCGCGCTGCCGGACAGATTCTATGCCATCAACGGCACCTTTGTATTTGGCCTGCCAATCACCGGCTTCTACGTGCTGGGGATCACAGTCGCGATGTGGCTGATCCTCGAATATACGCCGATTGGCCGGTACCTCTACGCGATTGGCGCCAATCAGCGTGCTGCGCAGCTGAACGGTATTCCAACCAGGAAATTCGTCATTGGTGCGTTCATGTCATCGGGCCTGATCACCGCCTTTGCGGGCGTGTTGCTGGCGTCAAAATTGCGGATCGGGCAAGCCTCGGTCGGTCTTGAATTCCTGTTACCTGCTTTGGTTGGGGCCTTTCTTGGGTCCACAACCATCAAGCCGGGACGCGTGAATGTTTGGGGAACAGTCGTGGGTGTCGCGATCCTGGCTGTTGGTATCTCGGGCATTCAGCAATTCGGTGGATCCTTCTGGGTCGAGCCGATGTTCAACGGTGTCACGCTGCTGATCGCAATCGGTATCGCCGGTTACGCTCAGCGTCGCAAAGGCGCCAAAAAGTAAACAGCATAAGGGAGGAGATTATGCTGAAACGGACTTTCATGGCGGTATCCGCTGCCGCTCTGCTAACAGGTTTGGGGTTTCCAGTGACCGCCGAGACGGCGTTTGACGGACCTACAAGCGGACCGACTGCTGCAGAAGGCAAATCCATTGTTGTCGTCGCAGGGGATCTGAAAAATGGGGGTATTCTCGGGGTCACTAATGGCGTCGAGGAAGCGGTTGGCGCAATCGGTTGGGAGGTGCGCGTGTTGGACGGTGCCGGATCCATCCAGGGTCGGACCGGAGCCATCGGCCAGGCACTGGCGCTGCAACCCGACGGGATCATCATCAACGGCTTTGACGCCATCGAGCAGCAGGCCGCGCTGGAAGGCGTGGTAAGCGCGGGCATTCCGATGGTGGCATGGCATTCCGGCCCCAAGATCGGATGTGACGCGCCCGGCGGAATCTTCGCCAATGTCTCGACCGATGCCATGACGGTGTCCGAGGTGGCCGCAGAGTGGGCTATGGAAGATGGCGGCGACGGGGTCGGCGCAATCATCTTCACCGATTCGACCTATCAGATCGCCATCGATAAGGCCGACCGCATCAAAGAAACCATCGAAGCTGCGGGCGGTACGGTGCTGGAATATGTCGATACGCCCATCGCCGACACCTCGGCCCGGATGGGACCACTAACCACGAGCCTGTTGCAGAAATATGGCGACCAGTGGACCCACGCGCTTGCGATCAACGATCTGTATTTCGACTTCATGGGGCCGGCATTGGCGGCGGCGGGTATCTCATCCGACGACGGGCCTCAGGCAGGGTCAGCAGGGGACGGGTCTGAGGCTGCGTTCCAGCGCATCCGCAGTGGCAACTACCAGACAATCACTGTGGCCGAGCCTCTTAACTTGCAAGGCTGGCAGTTGGTCGATGAACTGAACCGCGCCATTCAGGGCGAGGCGTGCTCGGGCTATATCACGTCGCCCGCATTGGTGACCGAGGAAGGTCTGGCCAAGCTGGGCGATAGCAATCAGTTCGACCCGGACAGCCCCTATCGCGAAGCCTACGCAAAGATCTGGGGCAAGTAACCGATCCGGTGGTCCTTGCCTGAGTTGGCAAGGGCCCCGCTCGAAAAGATGACACAGCGCAGAGCCAAATCAGCGGTCTTTCGACTGCCATGGCGGAGCTTTGCGCAGAGGAGGAAACCATGAGCGAACAGCCATTGGTTCAAATGCTAGGAATAACCAAACGCTTCGGCGGGGTGACCGCGCTGCAAGATGTCGATCTGACGGCCTATGCGGGCGAAGTTCTCGCCATCGTCGGGGACAACGGGGCGGGTAAATCCACCCTGATCAAGATCCTGACCGGAGTGTATCAGCCCACCGAAGGCCACATCCTGATGGATGGAAAACCGTTGGAGATGGCCAGCCATTCTGACGCAATCGCAAACGGGATTGATGCGGTTTACCAAACCCTCGCGCTGGCCGATCATCTTTCCCCTGCTGCCAATATGTTTCTGGGCAACGAACTGACCAAGAAGGTGTTCGGCATTCCGTTTCTCGACAACAAGCGGATGAAGACCGAGGCCGCCCGGGTTCTGGAAGAACGTTTGGGCGTGCGGCTGCGGTCGATGGATGTGATGACGGAAAGCCTGTCAGGGGGTCAACGTCAGGCGGTCGCTATCTCGCGCGCGGTCTATCACGAAGACCTGCGCTTGCTTGTTATGGACGAACCTACCGCCGCTTTGGGTCCGCAGGAAACCGCAAGAACTCTGAAACTGATCAAGGCGCTGCGTGAACAGGGCCTTGCTGTGATCCTTATTTCGCACTCGCTGGATGACGTGTTCGAAGTGGCCGACCGCGTGCATGTGCAACGCCGAGGCCGCGCTGTTGGCGTTGTCAAAACTGCGGAGAGTTCCGTTCAAGACGTTCTGGGCCTGATTGTCGGCGCCCAGGACGTAGCTGCGTGAAGGAGAACGATATGTCCGCGGCGACGACAAACACTGAACAAAGAACCATCATGGACCGGTTGGAGCCTTATCTAGCCTTTATCGGGCCGATGGTCATGATTCTTGCCATCCTTATCTTCATGGGTATTGCCGAACCAGCGCGTTACTTCCGCCTTACCAACCTGAACCTGATCCTGCTGGATGCCGCGCTTTATATGCCGATGGCGATGGCGATGACTTTCGTCATCACGCAGCGCGGCATCGATCTGTCCATCGGGTCAATTGCGGCTCTGTCTGCGATCCTGATGGCGTTTCTGGTCAAGCAATACGGTTTTCCGGCCTGGGTCGCGGTGCCTTTGGCTATCCTGCTGGGTGCGATCATGGGCCTGATCAACGGGCTGGTGATCACCCGGTTCAAGGTCCCGGATCTGATCGGCACGCTGGCCATGGACCTCGTCTATCGCGGCCTAGCATTGGTGATTGCAAAAGGTCTGGTTCTGGCGCGGTTCCCCGAATTGATCACTGAAATCGGACGTGGCCAGATTCCAGGTTTTATTCCCGTGCCAGTGGTGCTGGGCTTGATCACAATGGCAATTGGCTATGTCGTGCTGACCCGCACCTATTTCGGGCGCTACACGATTGCTATTGGCTCGAACCCCGAAGCCAGTGAAATGACCGGCGTGGCTGTCGATCGGCACAAGATCTATGCATATGTGCTGATGGGTGCCGCTGCGGCGATGGCCGGTGTCATGCTGACCGGAAAGCTGAATGCTATTCAGGCGACCTCGGCCCCGTATTTCAACCTGCACGTCATTGCTGCGGTTGTGGTGGGCGGCACCTCGCTGTTTGGCGGTCGTGCCTCAATGCTGGGCTCGCTGGCCGGTGTTCTGCTTCTGTCGATGATGATCAACGCGTTGGTCACGCTGCGGATCGAATTCTTCTGGCAATCCGTCGCCTCGGGCGTGGTGATTGTCAGTTCAGTCGCGCTGTACACCTGGATGCAGAAGAAAGACCGCGATGGTGCCCGCAGCCTGCTGGCCGGGTTGCGCACCAAAGAGGCGCAGAAACTGATCTGTTTCTCTGCCGCGCTGATCGGAGCACTCATCCTGTTGCTAGCCCTTGGGGCCGGACTGGCAACCGAGCCTGCGCCAAGCGGCTAAGGCAATAAAGATGGTGCACCAGGAGGTAGGAGTCCCGGCGCACCTGCAAGGCCCCACAATGTTCGCGAAAGGGAGGACTTACCGTGAAACAATTGAACAAAGCTCTACTGACGACAAGCGCATTCTGCCTGTGTGCCGCCGCAGCCTTTGCTGATGGGCACGGAAAGCTACCGCTGAAGGAACTGCCGGGTATTGAAGACCGGGATTACTGGGTCCCCGGCGAGGTCAATGCAGATGGTAAGCTTGAGGCACTGCAAGCTATGACCGGGGCCGCTGCGGTACCGTACGCAGGCGCACAAGACGGCCCGCTTCAGATCGCGCTGATCTATCCGTCGGCGGATACGTCGGACTTCTGGGCGCGCAACTATCTGGCGATGACCAAACGTCTGGACGAGTTGGGAATTAAATACGAAACAACCGAATTCGCCAGCCGTCAGATCGAACATAGCCTGCAATCGACCTATGCCAATCAGGTGGTTCAGGATGCGGACCTGTATGACTTCGTGATCTTCGGCCCATCGGAACTGGCCATTCAGGCCGACAATATCGACAAGATGGCCGGAAATGATGGGTTTGCGACCTTCGTCTGGGCCTTCCACACGCCGCCAAAAGAGCTGACAAATCAGCCGGATGCGTGGTTCGATTTCAGCTCAGCCGCCGGTGCGCTGACCATGTGCGACTATATGTTGGAACGGCTTGGTTCGGATGTCACGATGGCGATGAATCGTGGCATTCCTGGCATCACCGACGACCAGCGTTCGGGTGATTTCAAGGCCTGTGTCGAAGAGAAAGGCAACTGGACCACCGTTTACGAGCACTACGGTGAGTACCAGCGTGAAGGCGGCTTCGAAGGTACCAGTCTAATCCTGCAGGCCTATCCCGAAGCCACGATCATCCACAACGCCAACACCGCGATGGCGATGGGGTCGGTCGAAGCACAGGTTGCTGTTGGCAAGGAAAAGGATGTGTTCTCGACCGGTTGGGGCGGCACGGGCCTGGAGCTGGACGCGATCCGGCGGGGTGAGCTGGATGCAACCCCCATGCGCATGGGTGACGACGTGGGCGCCGCAACGGCCGAGGCGATCAAGGCGCATTTGGAAGGCCGCCAGGACGAACTGCCCTTTGTCTTCCTTGGTCGGATCACAGTCGCGCACGACCAAATGAGCCCCGAAGAACTGGATGCGCTGGAACAGGAAGCGTTCCGGTTCTCGGGCGTTGGCGCGTTGGAGCGTTAAACGGGCTGGGCGGGGAATCCCGCCCATACTCACCCGGTTCAAACCGAATTGGGGATTGACGTTTGTTTGAGCGGTTAATAACGATGTGACCGGTCACATATATTGAAGAAAGATGATGTGGAAAGGGATCCAAGATGGCGCAATCCATGATGCTGATCGAAAAATGCAGCCATTGCGTAAGCTGGTACAATATTGAAACAGGGGCCCGTCAGGGCCGTTTGGATCTGCCGCATTTCCCCCATGAATTCGTGGTCGATGATGACTTTCACTATGCCTATGTTGGACATTACGGAGTGCAGAATTCAGGCATCGACGGCACCGATGGCCGCTCGGTCATCGTGATTGATATCCGCAAGCAGGAAATCGTTCACACCTATGATCTGGGTGAGCACGCCCGCCCGCATGGGATCGGTCTTGACGGTCAGGGAAGGCTTTATGTGCTTTCGGAATGGACCGGACATCTGCTGGTCAAAGAAAACCCGCGCGCCTTCGATCAGGGCTGGGATCACGTCACTCCCACCGGCGGCACCAAATGCCATCTGTTTGCCCTGACCAAGGATGGGCATACGGCCTATTCAATGAACCTGGTTTCGGGGGATGTGACCGTGTTCAATCCCTATGATGCGTCGGTCGCGCCGATCTCGATCAAGACCGGTCAGAAGCCCGAAGGCCGTTGCCTGCGTGAAGAGGCGCATACGCTTTACACATCGCAACGCATTTCCAACACGGTGGCAGTGATCAACACAGATACGTTGGAAATCGAACGCAGCTTTCCGACACCGGATGATCCTTGTCGCATCTACTACGACAAGAAACGCAACCGTCTGGTAACAATGAACCACTTCGGAGGGTCGTTCTCGGTCTTTGATGAAGCCACCGGAGAGATGCTGCACGAACAGAAAACACCCGCAAACCCGCTGGCGCTGTGTATCGATGATGAGGCCGCCTTTGCTTATATCGCAATCGATTGCGAGCAGGTGCAGCGGTTCAACCTCGACACGTTCGAGGTGGTGCAGACCTTTGATACGGGCAAGGAACCGGACGTGATGGTCATCCTGCCCGACGGATTTTCCAAACACTGGGAGAGCGCGGCATGACCAAGCCTCGTATCGCTATTGTGCCCGGCGACCCTTCGGGGATCGGACCGGAATTGATCGCCAAACTGCTCAATCAGGATGGTGTGAAGGAGGCTGCGGATATCGTGCTTGTTGGCGACAGTCACCTGTGGGCACGCGGCGCAGAACAAGCTGATCTGGACGTGCCACTCAACACGGTGGATGCCGTGGCAAATCAACCGGGCCTGTCGCATCTTGAGCTCGACACCATCGCGCCCGAGGACGTGAAGATCGCCGAGGTCACCGTCGAGGGCGGTGCAACATCGCTCCGCTGCCTCGACAAGGCGATGGATCTGGCGATGGCGGGGCAGGTCGATGGTATCCTGTTCGGCCCGTTCAACAAAGCCGCGATGACCGCCGCCGGGCTGAATGCCGAGGACGAGCACCGCTACATGGCGCGGTATATGGGGCACACCGGCTATCACTCGGAGCTTAATGTTCTGGATGAGCTGATGACGACCCGCGTGACCTCGCATATCGGGCTCAAGGACGTGGCGGCCAATATCACTGAAGCGGGGATCTTGCAGGCGGTCAATCTGGCCGATGACACGCTGCGCAAGGCTGGCAACTCACGCCCGAACATCGCGGTGGCGGCGCTTAACCCGCATGCTGGGGATAACGGCAAGTTTGGCCGGGAAGAGATCGACATTCTCGAACCCGCCGTGCGTAAGGCGCAGCAAAAACAGATGAATGTGACCGGCCCATGGCCCTCGGACACGGTGTTTCTAAAGGCGCAGCGGGGCGAGGTCGATGCGGTTGTGACCATGTATCACGACCAGGGCCAGATCGCGATCAAACTGATGGGGTTTGAACGCGGCGTGACCGTTGCAGGCGGCTTGCCCATTCCGGTGGCGACTCCTGCGCATGGCACGGCCTTTGATATTGCCGGACAGAACAAGGCCAACCCGGGCGCAACACGGCAGGCGTTTGATCTGCTGGTGCGCATGGCGAAAACGCATCGCGCCGAACGCAGCGCGGACTGAGGAGACAAAAATGACCAAGATCAAATCCGTACGCACGCGCGTCTGGAACTGGACCGGGCCTACCGTGCCGCCAACGGGCAATTTCTGCACAAATGCGTCTGACGTGCTTTGGGACAAGGGCGATGCAATGTCATCGTTTCGCTTCCATCAATGGCTGACCTGCGAGATCGAGACAGAAGATGGGACAGTGGGTATTGGTAACGCTGCGCTCGCGCCGACCGTAGTTAAGAAAGCCATCGACGATTGGTTTGCGCCCATGGTGATCGGCGAAGATCCGTTTGATTATGCCTATCTCTGGGAAAAAATGTATCGCCGCAGCCATGCCTGGGGTCGAAAAGGGATCGGGATGACCGCGATCTCGGCTGTTGATCTGGCGATCTGGGATCTGATGGGCAAGTTGGCGGGCAAACCGGTTTTCAAGCTGCTTGGGGGGCGCACAAAGGAAAAGATCCCCGTCTACTACTCGAAACTATATTCCGGTTCGATCGAGAGTATGCAGGCAGAGGCGGAAGAGGCTAAGAAGCACGGCTACACCGCGTATAAAATGCGCTTTGGCTGGGGGCCCAAAGACGGGATGCCGGGCATGCGCGAAAACCTTAAACGCGTCGAGGCGGTGCGTGAAGTGGTTGGTTATGACGCTGATCTGATGCTGGAATGCTATCAGGGCTGGAACGTGGACTACACCAAGCGCATGCTGCCGAAACTGGCAAAATATGAGCCTCGCTGGCTGGAAGAACCTGTGATCGGTGATGACGTTGCCGGGTATCAGGAGCTCAACGCAATGAACATCGTGCCGATCTCAGGCGGTGAGCATGAATTCTCGGTTATTGGATGCAAAGATCTGATCGCCAGCAAAGCGGTCAGCGTCCTGCAATATGACACTAACCGAGTCGGCGGCATCACGGCGGCACAAAAAATCAACGCCATTGCAGAGGCATTCCAGGTGCCAGTCATCCCGCATGCAGGGCAGATGCATAACTACCATCTCACGATGGCTAATGCCAACTGCATGATCAGCGAGTACTTCCCCGTCTTCGATGTCGAGGTCGGAAATGAGCTGTTTTATTACATATTCGAAGGTGATCCCGATGCAGTCGACGGGTTCATTGATCTGGATGATAGCAAGCCGGGTCTGGGCATCGAGATCACTGATAAGCACCTTAAACACTTCGAGATTACGGAGTAACTCATGACCTATACTGGTATCTGGCCGGTTGCGCCGACGCCGTTCAATGATGACGGAACACTTGATCTGGAAGGGATGAAGCGGGTTCTGGATTGTCTGATCGATCAGGGCGCGGACGGGATTTGCGTTCTGGCCAATTTCTCGGAACAGTTCCTGATCTCGGATGAGGAACGCGAGATCCTGACACGGCTGAGTCTTGAGCATGTCGCCGGTCGTGTGCCGATGATCGTGACGATCAGCCATTTCGCCACACAGATTGCTGCAGAGCGGGCGAAATTCGCCAAGGATCTGGGCGCAGACATTGTGATGATGATGCCGCCCTACCATGGGGCGCTTCTGAAAGGGAACGCTCAGCAGACATTCGAACAGTTTGCCGCCGTTGGCGAGGTTGGCATTCCGATCATGGTGCAGGACGCGCCGTTGTCGGGCGTCGATCTGCCGGTGCCACTGCTGGTGCGCATGGCGCAAGAGATCGACATGGTGAAACTGTTCAAAATCGAATGCCCGCGCGCCGCAAACAAGTTGCGCGCGCTAATCGCAGAAGGCGGTGATGCCATCCAAGCACCCTTTGATGGTGAGGAAGGCATCACTCTGTTGGCTGATCTGGATGCCGGGGCCACGGGGTCGATGACATCGGGCATGATCGTGGATCAGATCAAGCCAGTGATTACGCATCACCATGCGGGTCGCATTGATGAGGCGACGGCGGCCTATGGGCGTGTCGCGATGGTGATCAACCATGAGAACCGCCAATGCGGCTGGCAATCGTGCAAAGCCGCAATGGTCGAAGGCGGCGTGATCCGATCTGAATTCTGCCGCCACCCGATTGATCCGCTGCAACCGGCCATTCGCGACCGTTTGATAGACCTTTTGAAACCGCTGGACCCAATGGTCCTGAAATGGGGAAAATAGAATGATCCTTGGACAAAACCTGATCGACGGCAAATGGGTCGGATCAGACAATTCACGCGCGTCGGACGATCTGGACGGACAAAGCTTTGCGCAGGCGACGGCGTCGCAGGTGGATGAAGCCTGCAAGGCCGCACGCCGGGACTTTCGCGCCTACTCTGGCAAATCGCGGGCCGAGCGTGCCGCGTTTCTGCGCACGATTGCGGATCAAATGGATGTGTTGGGGGATGAAATCACCCAGACAGGCATGGCCGAAACCGGCCTGCCCGAGGCGCGTCTAGTGGGCGAGCGCGGCCGGACCACCGGCCAGCTGCGCATGTTCGCTGACCTGATTGAAGAGACAGAATATCTCGATATTCGCAAAGACGGCGCACTTCCTGACAGGACGCCACTCCCCCGTCCTGATCTGCGCCTGACGCACAAAGCTATCGGCCCTGTTGCCGTCTTTGGTGCGTCGAACTTCCCGCTCGCCTTTTCTACGGCGGGCGGGGATACAGCCTCGGCTTTGGCCGCAGGTTGTCCCGTAATCGTCAAGGGGCACAGCGCGCATGCGGGCACCGCCGAGCTTGTGGCGCAAGCCATCGCAAAAGCGATTGAGATTTGCGGCATGCCCTCGGGCACGTTCCAGATGGTACAAGGTTCGGGCCGTGAGGTCGGATCTGCGCTTGTTCAGCACCCTGAGATTCGGGCGGTTGGCTTCACCGGATCGCTGGCCGGGGGGCGTGCTCTCTATGATCTGTGCCATGCGCGTCCGCAGCCCATACCATTCTATGGTGAGCTGGGCTCGGTCAATCCAATGTTCTGCCTGCCTGCCGCGATGGCTGCCCGCGCTGCCGAAGTCGGGGCAGGGTGGGCCGCGTCTCTGACAATGGGCGCGGGTCAATTCTGTACCAATCCCGGCGTCGCCATCATGCTCGCCGGATCTGAGTCTGACACGCTGGAATCGGCTTGTGCGGCCGCGCTGAATGATACGGCTGAACAGAAGATGCTGACCGATGGTATCCATGAGGCTTTCGAACAAGGCGTTCGGGAGTTCCGCGACCTGATGGTCGAGGTTACGTCCTGCGGGGCGGCAACCGGCAAACGCGCGGCTGTTCCGGCGCTGTTCAAAGTCACTGCCAAGGAATGGATGGCAAACCCAAAGCTGCAACACGAAGTCTTTGGGTCTGCGGGTATACTCGTCCGCTGTGACGACCTTGACGAGATGCAGGCGGTTGCCGAATGCCTTGAGGGTCAGCTGACCTTGACTTTGCATCTGGACGACGCAGACGCAGACTTCGCCGGCAGCCTGATGCCGGCGCTGGAAGAAAAGGCAGGCCGTTTGCTGGCCAATGGCTTCCCGACGGGGGTCGAGGTGTGTTCTTCGATGATGCATGGCGGGCCTTATCCGGCAAGCACGGATGTGCGCGCCACATCGGTGGGCACCTTGGGGATCGTACGCTGGCTGCGGCCCGTAAGCTATCAGAACATGCCTGATACGCTTTTGCCCAGCGAATTGCTGGGCTGACGTTCTGAGATTGTGACCGGGAACAAGGTGGTCTAACTTCTGCCCAAAGGCGGTGGTTGCATGACGAACAAGAATCCCGGTCGCACGCATGTCACGATGCGAGACGTCGCCAAAGCGGCAGGCGTTTCGCGGATGACAGTCAGTCGGGCACTGAAGAAAAACAGCCCTATTTCCAAAGAAACCCGCGACCATATCCTGCAAGTCGTCAAGCAGATGAATTATGTGCCCGATCAGATGGCAGGTTCCCTGACGACCAAGAAATCCGGCTTTGTGGCGGTGCTTTTGCCCTCTTTGAACAACCTGCATTTTGCGTTAACGGTTCAAAGCCTGACGGAAGAGTTGGAAAAGGTGGGTCTTCAACTGCTGCTGGGGCACACGGACTATTCAGCCGAGCGCGAGGAGCAGTTGGTCGAAACCATGTTGCGCCGCCGCCCTGAGGCGATCGTGTTATCTTATGATGGCCATACACAGCGCACGCTTGATTTGCTGGCGGACGTATCGGTGCCCATCGTGGAAATTTGGGAAAAACCGAAACATCCCATTGCGCACACGGTTGGGTTTTCGAATTCCAAAGCCGCTTATGACATGACGACGGCGCTGATTGAGCGCGGCTTCAAGAATATCGTTTTTCTTGGCGAGGAGCAGGATGATTGGACCCGAGGCGCTGCACGCCGGGATGGTTTCGAGCAAGCCATGCGCAGTGCGGGGTTGAACGCCGACGCTCAGATCATGTTGGGGACACCGCCGCTTACTATCGAAAACGGTGCTGCGGCTGTTGACGTTATTCTGGAACAGTATCCGCAGGTGGAGTGCGTGTTTTGCGTATCGGACATGGCGGCTTTTGGCGTTCAGAGTCGTCTTTTACAAATTGGTAAATCAGTGCCAGAGGATATCTCTGTCGTTGGGTTCGGGAATTTCGAAGTTTCGCGGTTCAGTTCCCCCTCGATTTCCACCGTCATTGTTGATCCGATCGAAATCGGGCGGCAAACCGGCGTACTTATTTCGCGTCTTTTGGACGAAGAAGAAAGCCCAACAGATTCGCCTTGCCACGTAACGTTGACACCGCGCGTCGAGTTTCGCGAAAGCTGCAAACCCCTTTAATTTTCTAAACTATTGATAAGGCTAAATATAATTTTCTATGTGACCGGTCACATAGCTGATACTGTGACCGGTAACAAAGGGTGGAGGAACAATGCCCCGGATACGGTTGGAAGGCCTCGTGAAACGGTACGGGGACTTTGAGGTTCTGCATGGAATTGACCTCGAAATGGAGGAGAATGAGTTCACAGTCTTTGTCGGGCCGTCCGGCTGCGGGAAGTCCACGACACTTCGCATGATCGCCGGGCTCGAGACGGTCTCGGACGGTGAGATTTTCATTGATGAAAAACCAGTCAGTCATCTAGAGCCCAAGGCCCGCGATCTGGCGATGGTGTTTCAGGACTATGCGCTCTATCCGCATCTCGACGTGGCGCGAAACATGTCGTTCGCGTTGCGGCTGCAGAAAGTTCCAAAGGCTGAGATTGACAGGAAGGTGGGCGAGGTCGCCAAGATGCTCGGCCTTACCGACTACTTGCATCGCAAACCGGGCGAGTTGTCAGGGGGACAGCGCCAGCGTGTCGCGATGGGGCGGGCCCTGACGCGCGACAGCAGTACCTTTCTGTTCGACGAACCGCTGTCCAATCTGGACGCCAAGCTACGCGGGCAGATGCGGGCTGAGTTGGCGCTGATGCGTCAACAGGTGCAGAAAAACATGATCTACGTCACCCACGATCAGATTGAGGCGATGACACTTGCCGACAGAATCGTGGTGATGCATGGCGGGTACATTCAGCAGCAAGGCACACCGGAAGAGTTGTATAAGCGCCCCGCCAACAAGTTTGTCGCCGGGTTCCTCGGATCGCCCCCGATGAACTTTCTGGATGCAACGGTCGAAGATCGAAGTGGCCAGTTGTTTGTAACCGGGGCAGGTTTCGCCATCGGTCTCAGTCAGGAACGTCAGAAAACCCTTTCGGACGCTGACCTGAGCAACGTCATCCTTGGTATCAGACCTTCTGACCTAAGCTACAACCCGGATGCCCCGGAAGCTGCTAGTTTGGACCTGAAGGTTGTGGTGTCGGAATATATCGGCGCGCAATCGGTTCTGATCTGTGACTGCGCAGGTCAAAAAGTTGAGGTCGAACTGAAATCGGACACACCCATCGCTTTGGGTGAAACCCTTCGGTTCGAAGTCAACGCAGACGCAATTCATCTCTTTGATCGCGAAAGGGAGGTCGCCCTGTAACAGCGGCCCAAGACCAGCATGGGAGGAGCAAATGCTGAACTTACTTAAACAAACCGGTGTGGGCGTCGCGGCCTTGGCGCTGACGACAGGGTTGGTCGCCGCCAGCCCATATGAACCTTATGAAGGCACGACATTGGTTGTGAACTTCCCGGCCCATCCGCATTTTGATGCGGTCATGCAGGTGCTGCCGCAATTCACGGAAGAAACCGGAATTCGCGTGGAAGTCGACCAGCTTCAATACCTGAAGATGCGCGAGAAACAGACACTGGAACTGACCAAGAACAAAGGCGATTATGACCTGATCGCTTATGTGGTGTTTTCCAAGGCTGACTATGTTTATGCCGACCAGTTGGAGAACCTCGCCAAATACTTCATGAATCCCGCGCTCGCAGATCCGGCCTATGACGCGGATGATCTGATTGATGGCTATGTCGGCAACATCGGTGTTGCGGGCGGCAGCAAAGGGTATCTGCCGGGACCTACCGGGTCGCTGTTTGGCATCCCCTTCGGGTCAGAGACATCAATCCTCGGGTATCGCAAAGACATCTTTGAAAAGCATGGTCTTGAGGTTCCCGAAACCTACGACGAGTTGCTGGAACTGGCGTGTAAAATACCCGAGTTGGAACCCGGCATGGGTGGGTTGGCATCGCGCGCGGCCTCGGGGCATCACGCATCGCACGCCTACCTGCTGCACCTCGCTCCTCTGGGCGGTCGCATCTTCGATGAAAACTGGAACCCGATTATGAACAATGCTGAGGGGGTCAAAGCCGCCGAAGCGTTGAAGACAATTGTCGATTGTGGTGCAGAGGGGGCTGAGACCTTCGGGTTCGCCGAAGCAGGCGCATCTTTCCTGCAAGGCAATTCAGCCATGTTCCTCGATTCCACCGTGTTTGCAGGTCAGGTGAACAACCCCGAGAAATCAAAGGTTGTGGGTCAAATCGGCTGGGCTCCGCATCCCGAAGGCGCGCGCCGTGGCAGTCAGACCGGTGGGTTTGGCATTGGTATCCCGACAAACGCCCAGAACAAAGATGCTGCTTTCCTGCTGATGCAGTGGCTAACCTCGAAAGAGGCCGACAAGGCAATAGCGATTGCAGGAGGCAACCCTTCCCGGTTCTCAACGCACTCCGATCCGGATGTACTGGCAGAGCAGCCGCATCTTGAGGTGTTTGGCGAGGCGCTCAAACACGCTGATCCCGACTGGCGTCCGATCATCCCGGTCTGGGGTAAGATCAATGCTGATCTGGGGACAACGCTCAGCCAGGTTCTGACCGAAGATCTGGATATCCAGACAGCGCTGGATGGTGTAGCTGAACGCAGCAAAGCGATCATGGATGACGCCGGCTACTACACCTGGCAGCAATAGGTTCTCCCCGAGGTAGTGCCTGAGGTTTTGCTCGGGCGCTGCCTCCCAAGACGATACTCCAACAAGTCAAAGGGTCGCTGTCATGAGCGCTGTCGCACGGGCCAATCGGCTCACCCCATATCTGTTTCTTGCGCCTGCAGCGCTCGTGCTGATCTTCGCGTTGCTTTATCCGATCGGGTATATGATCTACGCCAGTTTCCTCGACTGGAGCCCCAGCCAACGGATTGGTCAGGCCGAGTTTGTTGGACTAAAGAACTATATAAATCTTCTGCACGACAGTGCGTTTCACGAAAGCTTCTGGGTCACGATCAAGTTTGCCTTCATCGTGGTGACGTTGGAAATGGCGCTGGGTGTTGGTCTAGCTTTGCTGCTGGATCGAAACATACGCGGCATGTCCATGCTGCGGACTGTTTTCATTCTGCCCATGATGATCGCGCCCATCGTAGTCGGCCTGATGTGGCGCTATATGTATCATCCGACGGTCGGCATCTTTAATCGCACAATCAAAAGCCTGGGTTTTGACGAGGGTATCCCTTGGCTGTCGGACAGCACTTGGTCGTTCATTGCGGTTGTGATTGCCGATGTCTGGCAGTGGACACCCTTTATTTTCATTCTCGCGCTGGCGGCCATGCAGTCGCTGCCGCGGTCCGCATTGGAAGCAGCTGAGATCGACGGCGCAAGCGAGTGGCAGAAGATCACCATGATCAAGATACCGCTGATGATGCCGGTTTTGATCGTGACCCTGCTATTGCGGCTGATCGATGCGTTCAAAGTGCTCGAGGTCATTCTGGTTCTGACCAATGGCGGCCCCGGCCTGTCCACCGAGATCATCGCTTTGCGTATCTTCCGCACCGCTCAGGAGTTTCAGGAACTGGGTGAGGCCGCAGCGATGTCGAATGTCCTGTTGCTGATGCTGATGGGGCTGACCGTGGGGATGTTCATGTACACCAAGGTGCAAGAGGCGCGGGCCGCCAGAATGCGTGCCGCCGCCGAACAAACGGAAAGCTGAAGACCATGGCTACTCAGACCGAAAAACAAAACCCGGCTTTCTATGCTTTGCTGGCTGCGCTGGTTGTCATGTCAGCGGGACCAATCCTTTTGATGCTGGCGACATCCTTCAAAATGAATGTCGACATATATGATGAAAGCGTGTCGGCCTTTTTCTTCACGCCAACGATCAGGAACTATGAAACGGTCTTGTGCGACGTGCTGTGGTACAATCCGGATCACGTGCAATATTGCGATCCCACCTTCGGGCGGGCTCTGCGCAACTCTCTGATCGTGGCGACAATCTCGACAGGTATTACGCTTCTGATTGGCTGTATGGCGGCCTATGCGCTGGTCCGGTTTCGCTTTATGGGCCGTGGTGCCGTTTCGATGACAACGCTGATGATGCGGATGGTCCCGCCAGCCGTATTGCTGGTTCCTGTGTTTGGCATCTGGACCTTTCAGTACCACCTCGATCAATCCTATGCCGGGATCATTCTGGTCTACACGGCGATGAACCTGCCCTTTGTTATCTGGATCTTACAGAGCTTCATCGTACAAGTTCCGATCCAGTTGGAAGAAGCAGCGCGCATGGATGGCGCCAACCCGTTTCAGGTGTTCTATCTGGTTGTTCTGCCGATCATCAAACCCGGCCTTGCGGCGGCCGCGATTTTCACCTTCCGCATCGCTTGGAACGAGTTCCTTTTGGCCAATGCCCTGCTTGGCAGATCGACACGGACGGTACCTGTCACCATCGTGAACTCAATCACCGAATATGACATCGACTGGGGTGTGATCATGGCGACGGGCATGTTGCTGGCCGTACCGCCGATCATTTTCACATTTGTGGCTTCGCGGCAGATCATCACCGGTATGACAGCGGGAGCGGTGAAGGGCTGATGATCGATTGGCTTCTTTCACCTATCGATCCAACCCGAGGACATGATGTCGGTTTCTTCCTGTCTTGGCATGCTCGGTGCATGGTGGTCGCCTGGGGTGTGATCTGTCCTGCCGCGGTCTTGGCGGCGCGTTACTTCAAGATCCTGCCGGGTCAGAATTGGCCGCATGAGCTGGATAATCGGTTCTGGTGGTTGTGCCACTGGAAAGGGCAGACCTTTGCCTATGTACTATCACTCGTAGGGGTTGGGCTTATCCTCGCGAACACAGGAGAGCGCCCTGACGCTTGGCTGCATGCGAATCTGGGCTATACAGTTCTCGGTCTGGGAACGGCACAGGTTGTTTTAGGCATTTTCCGAGGCAGCAAAGGGGGCCCCACTGCACCCGCAAGCGATGGCAGCCTGTCTGGCGATCACTACGATATGACAGCGTGGCGGGTCGCGTTCGAGCATATTCACCGCGTGTTGGGATATCTTGCGCTGCTTCTGGCGGCGCTTGCGATCCTCAGCGGGCTTTGGTCGTCGAACGCGCCGCGTTGGATGTGGATTGTTATCTCCGGGTATTGGATTCTGTTGATTGGTGTTGCCATTTTCCTGCAACGCTCTGGCCGGGCTCATGATACATATCAGGCGATCTGGGGGCCGGACCCATCATTGCCAGGTAACAAAAGAGCAAAAATGGGATGGGGTACCGTCCGACCCGGTGACCAATTGGAATACCCCTCTAGCGAAGGAGCGGAATAGTGTTTGGCGTTTTGGAAGGCACTGGGTTCGAGGTTATCGAAAAAGAGTTTGAAAGCTGTTTCATCGGCCATGCCCGCGTTGAAAGGCTTTGGACAGGTGCGCGCTGGACGGAAGGGCCTGCCTGGTTTGCTGCGGGCCGCTATCTCGTGTGGTCCGATATTCCCAACAATCGGATGATGCGTTGGGATGATACGGATGGTTCGGTGTCGGTGTTCCGTGAGCCTGCGAACAACTCCAATGGCCATACGGTAGATGGGCAGGGACGTTTGGTTTCCTGCGAGCATTTGACCCGTCGGGTGACCCGCACAGAACATGATGGATCGATCAGCGTTCTAGCAGATGCTTGGGACGGCAAGCGGCTCAATTCTCCGAATGACGTGGTTGTCAGATCAGATGGCTCAATCTGGTTCACCGATCCGTCTTACGGGATCATGATGGATTATGAAGGAGAGCGCGCCGAAAGCGAGATTGGTGCCTGCCATGTTTATCGTATCGATCCCGATTCTGGCGAGGTGACGGCGATTGCGACGGATTTTGTGAAACCAAATGGTCTGGCTTTTTCACATGACGGCATGACGCTTTTTGTAGCGGACACCGGTGGTACTCATACACCGGGTGGCCCGGCACATATTCGCAAGTTCACGGTTAGTGGCGACGGGAAATCCCTGTCTGGCGGCGATGTCTTTGTCGAATGTACAAACGGTTTTTTTGACGGGTTTCGGCTGGACCGAGATGGCCGCATTTGGAGCTCGGCCGCTGATGGCGTGCATTGCATCAATTCCCAAGGAGCTTTGATCGGGAAAGTGCATATCCCTGAGATTGTCTCGAATGTCTGCTTTGGCGGCGCGAAGCTCAATCGGCTTTTTATAACGGCGACCAGCTCGCTCTATTCAGTTTTCTTGAATGTGAATGGAGGAAGGTAAAGCGGTTGATCCATTGTCGGATCGATTCCCGGCTGACCGTCCACCGCGTTCCGCGAGCAGATCTTCAACGTCATCGGTGTTGGGCGCAAAGCGATGTTAGACCCAGACGGCATGGGCAATGAACGCGCGCGGAAAACGAAAACCCTTAGGGCTCGGCATTTTAGGCGGTATCTTTAGGCGTGAGTGGAAATCAGTTCAGAATGCGCAAGACGATGAACGGTAGGTTCGGCGCCCAGCACGCAAGTTGTCAATTTGACAAAAAAATTGACGAAATGATGATCCAAGCGCTGATTTCGTCAAGATAACCCCTGCGATATGACCACAATCTACGCCACTCTCAAAGCAAACCTGAAGAGAGGAGGCGAGCCATGTCGTGGAAGATATGCATCGTTGGGGCAGGCAAGATTGGGCAGATGATTGCTGCGCTATTGAAAGATTCACCCAACTACAGTGCCACAGTTGCAGAATATGATCTGAAGGCGTTGGCCGAGATTGCCAGGCTGGGCGTCGCGACGATGCAAATCGACGCGAAGAATATCGACGAATTGACACAAGGGTTGCGCGGCTTTGACGCGGTGATCTCTGCCGCTCCGTTTTTTCTGACGCCGAACATTGCCCAAGCCGCGAAAGAGGCCGGGGCGCATTATTTTGATCTGACCGAGGATGTTGCCGCTACCCGAGCCGTGCGCGCGCTGGCTGGAGGCAGCAAAACCGCTTTTATGCCGCAATGCGGGTTGGCGCCGGGTTTTGTTGGGATGGCGGGGGCCTCACTGGCCGCGGAATTCGATGAAATCGATAGCTTGCATATGCGGGTCGGGGCCTTGCCGCTCTACCCGACCAACGCGTTGAAATACAATCTAACTTGGTCAACGGATGGGTTGATCAATGAATACTGCAATCCTTGCGACGCCATCGTGAATGGCGAACGTGTCAAGACCGCACCGCTGGAAGACTATGAGGTGCTGGGTCATGACGGCGTGGAATACGAATGCTTCAACACCTCCGGCGGTTTGGGCACTTTACCGGAAACGCTGCAGGGGAAAGCGCGTGCGGTGTCGTATCGATCGATCCGCTATCCCGGCCATTGTGACATTCTGAAATTGCTGCTGCACGATCTGGGGCTGGAACGCCGCCGCGATCTGCTCAAAGAGATTTTCGAGTCCGCCCTGCCGCGCACCGATCAGGATGTGGTGCTGGTCTATTGCACGGCCAAAGGCATGATCGACGGGGCGCTGCGCGAGAAATCCCTGATCAACAAAAGCTTCGCTCGCGAGATCAACGGACAGGTTTGGAGCGCCATTCAGGTCACCACAGCCGCAGGTGTTCTGGGCGTCGTCGATCTGATGCGGACCGGTGTTTTGCCCTCGACCGGCTTTGTCCGGCAAGAGCAGGTGAAGCTGTCCGATTTCCTGAACACCGAATTTGGTCGGCTTTACCGGGCCGGCGATGTAACCCCACAGAACAAGGCGGCGTGAGATATGAAAGACGTTGTGATGACTGCAGAAACCACTCTGGCAAATCTGGACCTGACCACGGCCGAACTCACAGGCGGCACCATGGCGGTGCGCTCCCCGATTGACTGGCGCATATTGGCCGAGGTGCACGAAACCCCGGCCACTGAGATGGAGACCATCTTTGCCAATGCCAAAACCGCGTTCAAAGCGTGGCGCATCGTGCCAGCCCCGCGCCGGGGTGAGTTGATCCGCCTGTTGGGCGAGGAGCTGCGTGCAGCCAAGGACGATCTGGGCGCATTGGTCAGTTGGGAAGCGGGCAAGATCGCGTCCGAGGGTCTGGGTGAAGTACAGGAGATGATTGATATCTGCGATTTCGCCGTTGGTCTGTCGCGGCAGCTTTATGGTTTGACCATCGCTTCGGAACGTCCCGGTCACCGGATGATGGAAACTTGGCATCCGGCTGGTCCCGTAGGTGTGATCTCGGCTTTCAACTTCCCTGTGGCCGTCTGGTCATGGAATGCGGCGATCGCGCTGGTTTGCGGCGATCCGGTGATCTGGAAGCCGTCCGAAAAAACACCCCTGACAGCGATGGCCTGTCAAAAGATATTCGAACGGGCGCTAGCCCGGTTCGGCGACGCGCCCGACAACCTGCTGCAAACTCTGATCGGTGGGGCCGACTTGGGTGAGGTGCTTGTCGCCAGCGAAGATGTGCCGGTGATCTCGGCGACTGGTTCGACCCGTATGGGCCGTGCTGTTGCGCCCATCGTCGCGGCGCGGTTTGGCAAGTGCATTCTTGAGCTTGGCGGCAATAATGCGATGATCGTGGGCCCGTCCGCCGACCTAGAGATGGCTGTGCGGGCGATTGTGTTCTCGGCGGTTGGAACCGCGGGCCAGCGATGCACGACACTACGCCGTTTGATCGTGCACAATTCGATTAAGGATGAACTGGTTGCGCGTCTCAAGAAGGCCTATGCGGGTTTGCCCATCGGTGATCCGCTGGCAGAAGGTACTTTGGTCGGTCCCTTGGTGGACGAGGCTTCTGGCGCTGCGATGACTGCCGCGCTCAAGGCGGCCGAGGCCGAGGGCGGCACCGTCTTTGGCGGGCAGCGCGTCACCGAAGGCGTGCCAAGTGGCGTCTATATGGAACCCGCCATTGTCGAGATGCCGGGTCAGACGGCAACGGTGAAGACCGAGACCTTTGCGCCAATCCTTTATGTCATGGGATATGAAACCTTCGATGAGGCGTTGGAGTTGCAGAATGATGTCCCGCAGGGTCTGTCTTCGTGCGTATTCACTCTGAACATGCGCGAGGCTGAACAGTTCCTAACAGCGCCAGGATCGGATTGCGGCATTGCGAATGTGAATATCGGTCCCTCGGGTGCCGAGATCGGGGGCGCGTTCGGGGGCGAAAAGGAAACCGGCGGTGGGCGCGAAAGCGGATCAGACGCCTGGAAAGCCTATATGCGCCGCCAGACCAACACCGTGAACTACTCGGCAGAGCTGCCGCTGGCGCAGGGTGTGAAATTCGACATCTGACTGATCGTTCCGGCGGTGCAGCGGCATCGCCGGAGCTTAGTCCGAGAACAGATAGTCCAGTTGCATAATGGATTGCGCCTTATCAGGCCCAACGCCCAGGAACTGCGCAATCGCCGCCTCGTTCTCGGCCCGATCCGCGCTTTCGCGCAGGCGCAGATACCCATCCAGCCCGGCCTGGCGGATTTGTTCGGATTCGTAAGCCAGATCATTCCGTATCGTCGGCAACAGGTGCGAGACTGTTTGGTCTGGGCTGTTCTGACCCGCCAGTCCCACGCGCCTTGCGTGACCGATCAGATAGTCATCGGAATAGTCGCATTCGATCTCCAGCACATGTGTCTGTGCCGCATCGCTGCAGAAATCCTGAATGACGTCAAGATTGGCGGGGTCCAGACACAGAACCAGCTGGTTCGATCCGAAATGTTCAAACAGCATCCGCACGACCGCGCGCCGGTGGCGCGAGCGTTTGTTCAGCGTCGTTTCGATCCCACCCAGATCGGGCAATGGGGTGTCCTGTTCGCTGAACAGATACTCGACGCATGGCATGTCCGTCTCAGACGCGATCTGATCGACCAGCCGTTTGGCCACGTGCCATTTTTTGCAAACAACCAGAAATAGCTCTCGCTCAGGGCCTAAGGTATTCCCGGCTTCCCAGAAACGTTGCCCAAAACGGCGACCAACGCGCCCGCGCCCGGTCAGGAAGGCATAGAGATTGCGCCCTTCATCCGAGATCGGGAAGTCGACACCGGTGCTGGCATACAGCGCGCCCAGCCGTTCTTTCAACTCATGCGCTTCGGGGCTGATTTTGCGAGCGAACAGATAGTTCTGGCCCAAAAGCATGTCGAAGTGATCGTTGTAGAACGTCACCGGCATCCCGTAATCTGAGAACATCAGGAATGTTGGTGTGCGGTTTTCGATCTCACCCTTGGGGACCAGATGGCGGACAAGCGTCTGAAAGAATGTCTCATCCGGGATCCAGGTCGTTGAAAAGAAGCGGATCACATCGCGACGCTCTCGTAAGAACTCCTGGATCATCTCAACCGTGCGGCGGCGCAGGCACCACCATTGGCTGCCGATCATGATCTGCAGGTCTTCGGGGATGTCACGCGTCAGCTTGAAACGTTTTTGCAGCTCGAACGCGGTATAAAAGCGTTTGGATTGGGTACGCTCATTGAAATAGTGACGATAGATCAGACGGTCTTCTTTCATCCCGGTCTTGATCCAGTTGCTGGCAAAGAAATCGTGGCTTTCGATGAAGTCCATGTCGCGATCATCAAGAAAGCGGTGCGTGTATTCCGCTGTCTTGATCGCCATGCAGTCGCCCGACAGCATATAGAAATGCGTGGCGCGCGGGAATGCATCGACAGCGGCGTTCAGGGCGTTCAGGGTGGCTTGCACCAAAGACCACTCACCCCAGCCGCATTTGATGCGCTTGCCGGCAAAGGTGACATTGGGGTTGTCTTTCAGCGCCCTGCGGATGGTTTCGTAGTCGGCGTCTTGGGCGCGCGCGTCGAAATGGATGGCCATACAGTCGCCGGCGGCGGTTAACTGCTCGGCCTGCGCAATGATGGCCTCAGGGTCTTTGTGACACAGCAGGATATAGGCAATCTTTGCCATATGAAGTCGCAATTCCCGTTTTTGCCGGACTGCACCCGTGATACTGAGGATGAACGATTGAATAAACAGAATATTTTTGGTTTTTTGATGTCAAAAGCTGGCATATCAAACTGAGAGCAGGCCAGCATAGGAGGCACGCCAATGGGGTTTCCCGGCACCTGGATGACCGAGAGCGAAAGCATGGTTTACCGTGTTGTGCCAAAATGCGCGTGCTCGACCATTGGTCAGATCATGTATTATTCTGACCATGGCCAGTTCTTTGACGGCGATATCCACGACGCCAAGGACGGCATGCACAAATGGGCTTTTGATCAAAGCCAGGGCATGATCGCCACCAATGTGCGCAATCACGGGTCTTATTCCTTTACCTGTGTGCGCAATCCCTACACCCGCATCCTCAGCTCATTCTTTGACAAGATTTGCGGCATTCAGCGCAACGGCAAACGCTATCGGGGTAATCTGGTGCCGACACTGATCTACAATTACGGGATCGAAGTGGGCGGCGATGACGGTAAGGGCGAGTTTGACCAGATTGCCAGCTTCCGCCGGTTCCTGCTGTTTGCGCGCGACACGATCCGTTGGCGGCGCCCGATGGATCCGGATATTCACTGGTCTGCCATGTCGGGGCACGTGTCGACCTTTATCGTAAATGGCGGTCAGTATGATCAGATTTTCTGGACCGAGGCGTTTAATGACGGGATGCAGGGTGTACTGGACCACGTCGAAACCGCCCATCCGGTGACATTGTCCGAGATCCCGCGCTTCAACGAATCCGAGGGGCATGGTCCAAAACGTGCGCATCCGGTCGAGGATTACTTCGACGATTTGTCGATGCATTTGGTCTATGAAATCTACAAACAGGATTTCGAACTGTTCAAATACGATTTCGAGAACCCCGGAAACAAGATGCCTATCGGTGAGATTGATCTGGATGAGGTGCACGCCAAACTGGGCGATTGAGGGGCAATGGGTGCCGCCGTGCAGAGATGCATTTGACTAGAACATGATTTGCAGATGAGTGCCTGCATTGAGCTTAAATTGACGAGGGTTTGGACCCTGCTTTGACACAAAACCGGCTTGTGCATTTTTGAAAGGCCCTAAACTGAATGAGCATTGCAAGATGGAAGCCTAAAGATGTTGACCAGAAATATAGCTGGTAAGAGGCAATTTCGTCATCCGACTTGGCTGTTCTACGCACTTCTCGTCGGCCTAGGCGGTCCATTAAACCCAGCTGTGTGGTGGCTTGGTTGGCCTGATCCAGGCGAAACACTGAACACCAAAGACCTTCTTCACATCCTAATGATACCAAGCACTGTCATGACCTGCATCACACTCGTAATTTTGCGAAAATTGCGTACATTTGACGTCGTAGAAATCGGGGCGGTTGTTGCAGTTGGGTTGGCTGTTGCAGTTCTGACTGTGCCTATCTTTATGGGTGTCGAGGTGTCGTTACGGAGCGGTCGATTCGACTTTGTAAAATTTGTTACAGCGTCTATGTATTCGACTTTTTTTGGTTGGTTTTTTGGCGTTATTCCATACTTTGCTGTTACCCGAGGCATACCTTGTGCAGTCGCATTGTTTCTTATTGTTCTTGGCTTGTGCAGGCCGGTGCACGAAGACGACAGTACACCTTAACGAACCGATTAAATGGTCAGTTTTAGACTGTTTAAGGTATACTCCGAAGAATAGCAGCTCTGTCCACACAGCAGGACAAAAAACAGCCTACCGGACAGGTAGACTGTTTTATTGAGCGGTTTCTAACTCAAACCTGACGCACGGCCCCCTTGGCGGCGCTGGTGGTCAGTTTGGCATAGGCCTTCAGCGCGGTAGAGACCTTGCGCTTGCGTGGTGCTGCCGGTTCCCAGCCCTTTTCGTCCTGCTCTGCACGACGCTGGGCCAGTTCCTCATCCGACACAGCCAGATGGATTGAGCGGTTGGGGATGTCGATCTCGATCGTGTCACCCTGACGGACCAGACCGATCACGCCGCCTTCGGCCGCCTCGGGTGAGACATGGCCGATGGACAGGCCCGAGGTGCCGCCCGAGAACCGGCCATCGGTCAGCAGTGCGCAGGCTTTGCCCAGACCTTTGGATTTCAGATACGAGGTCGGGTAGAGCATTTCCTGCATCCCCGGCCCACCACGCGGGCCTTCGTAGCGGATCACGACCACGTCGCCTTCTTTCACCTTGCCGGTCAGGATGTCGCTGACCGCCTGATCCTGGCTTTCGCAGACATAGGCCGAGCCGGTGAAGGTCAGGCTGCTGGCATCCACGCCTGCCGTTTTGACGATACAGCCGTCCCGCGCGATATTACCGAACAGAACCGCAAGGCCTCCGTCCTGAGAAAACGCATGTTCCTTGGACCGGATCACACCGCCTTCGCGGTCGGTATCCAGTTCCTTGTATCGGTTCGACTGGCTGAAGGCCTGCGTGGTGCGCACACCACCGGGGGCCGCTTTGAACAGGTCCTGCGCCGCCGGGTTGTTGGCGACTTTGATGTCCCAATTGGCAATCGCTTCGCCCATGGTCGGCGTGTGAACAGTGCTGCAGTGGTTGTGGAACAACCCGGCACGGCTCAGCTCGCCCAGAATTGAGAAGATGCCGCCGGCGCGGTGGACGTCTTCCATATGCACATTCTCGGTGTTGGGTGCGACCTTGCACAAGCAAGGCACCTTGCGGCTGAGCCGGTCCATGTCGGACATGGTGAAATCGACGCCACCCTCGTTGGCGATGGCAAGTAGGTGCAGGACCGTATTGGTCGATCCACCCATGGCAATGTCGAGGCTCATGGCATTCTCGAATGCATCAAACGTCGCGATCTCGCGTGGCAGGAAGCCTTTTTCGTCCAGATCATAGTGCCGCTTGGTGATCTCGACGATCCGGCGACCCGCTTCAAGGAACAGCTGTTTGCGGTCCGCATGCGTGGCGAGGGTGGAGCCGTTGCCCGGCAGCGCCAGACCCAGTGCCTCGGCCAGACAGTTCATCGAGTTCGCCGTGAACATGCCTGAGCACGAGCCGCAGGTGGGGCAGGCGTTTTCCTCGATATGCTGAACCTGCTCATCGGTGAACCGGTCGTCAGCGGCGGCGACCATGGCATCTACAAGGTCGATCTTCTTGGCATCCAGATCAGCGATGTCGATCTTACCAGCCTCCATCGGCCCGCCCGAGACAAAAATCGCTGGAACGTTCAGACGCATCGCAGCCATCAACATGCCCGGCGTGATCTTATCGCAGTTCGAGATACAGACCATCGCATCGGCGCAATGCGCGTTGACCATGTATTCCACAGAATCCGCAATCACTTCGCGTGAGGGTAGGGAATAGAGCATCCCGTCATGGCCCATGGCGATGCCGTCATCCACCGCGATGGTGTTGAATTCCTTGGCAACACCGCCAGCCTTTTCAACCTCACGCGCGACCATCTGGCCCAAATCCTTTAGGTGGACGTGACCCGGCACGAACTGAGTGAAGGAGTTGACAATGGCGATGATCGGCTTGCCGAAATCATCGTCCTGCATACCGGTGGCGCGCCACAGTCCGCGGGCACCGGCCATGTTGCGGCCATGGGTAGAGGTTCTGGATCGGTACATTGGCATGATGCTGTTTCCCTTTTGCCCCGGTTGCAATATGCGGGGTATGTGCGTTATAGCGCACGTACCATATGTGCGCTATAACGCACAAGAGGATTCGAAAGACAATGGCATGGCTCCGGACGACATAACACTGAAACTAAGGGATGTGCGGGCCGCTTCGGGGTTGAGCCTGTCGAAAGCTGCCGAAATCACCGGTGTCAGCAAAGCGATGCTAGGTCAGATCGAACGCGGCGAATCAAGCCCGACGATCGCAACGCTCTGGAAGATTGCCAAAGGATTTCAGCTGCCGCTTAGCGCGTTGATCGACACCGTGAATGGCGATCCTTCGGTCTTTCAAACCGTCACCTTTCCCGGCAGCATCGAGGTCAAGATCGTCTTCCCCTTTGATCCGGCCTTGGGGGCAGAGACATTTCACGTCAACCTCGACCCGAACCAAAGCCATGAGTCCCCTGCCCATGCCGCTGGTGTGACCGAGGAGGTCTTTGTGCTCAGCGGCACATTGGACATTCTGAAAGGCGAGGCTTGGGTGCCCTTGCAATCGGGGCAGGGGCTGCGATTTGCAGCGGATATCCCGCATGGATATCGCGCAGGTGCTGAAGGGGCGGCGTTTCTGAACATGCATCACTATGCGCAACAGCCAGATGTTCAGGAAAACGGCAAGGTTCATTGATGAGCGAGTTTTTCAACAGCCTGACCATCGTGGACGCCATCGGTTCCTTCGGAGCCTTGATCGTAGTTGCCGCCTATTTCGCCACGCAGATGCGGTACATGAATTCCGAAGATCTGGCTTTTCCCGTAGTGAACCTGCTGGGGTCTGTTTTGATTGTCTATTCGCTGCTTCAGAACTTCAATCTGGCGTCGATGCTGATTGAAGGCTTCTGGATCATCATCAGCGTGATCGGAATCATTCAGCATTTCAGGTTGCGCCGCGCAGGGTAACGCGGCGCAATAGGGTTATGCAGTGTTGTGAAGGCGCGGTGTGAACAGGCCAAACTTGCCCAGATCCCGCATGGATTTTGCTGCGGCCAAAACGGCCAGATCAGCCAGTGGTTCTATCAGGATAACCAGCATGTAGGCAGCGCCGAAACTGGCGACCGCTGTAAAGTTCTCGGCTCCAAATCCTTGGCCATAAAAGGCCCAGAATGCCACCCAGATGGCGACACCGCCCTGATAGGCCGTCGACAGCGCAAGCGCCTGAGAATATTTCAGATCAATATAGGCCGAATTTGGCGCAATGATGCGATTGGCCAAAGCTTGCAAGGCAAACAGCGGAACCAGCAGCGTTGTCATGTTCATCCCGAACTGAGGCAGGTCGAAAGGCGCCAGGAAAAACCCCTGAATGAACAAGCCCGCGATCAGACCGATCGCGGCAGGGGCCGCACCGAACAACAAAAACAGGGTCGATCCCAGAATGAAGTGAACCTCTGACACCCCGACCGGGAAGTGCGGCAATACCTCAAAGAAGGTGAAAACCAGCCCGGTGGTCAGGGCTGAGCGAATGGCAAGGCTGGCAAGGCCACTGCTTTTCAGGCTGTCCCATGCCATTTTAGCGGTATAGAGCCCTGCGCCAGTTGCGGTGACGTAGCTCAGGACAAGTTTGGCGCCATTTACGACGCCCGGTTCGATATGCATAGTTTGGTCTCCTTCCCGTCACACCCGACGGTAGAAAGGTTTAATAATTGGGCTTTCGCCCGGTTTGCACATGGCAGGTCTCCTGACTTGCGGATTGGCTTCGATCCCGACCTTCCCAACCGATTGCTTCGGTCAGTGGCCCAAATGGGACGAAACTCCGCCTACAGTTGCGGGGGCAGTTCCGGAATTGACGGGTATTGTCGCACCGGATTCCCTTTTCATTCCTCCGGGGAAATTCCCCTTTGGAAACCATGTCAGGCAGGTGTCTGGCACCGGGTGCCACCTGTCAAGCAGTCAAACGTGTATGTTTGGAAAAAATTGTCAGCGCTCAGGGGCGTGCAGGCCTTGGCATGGCTTGCACGTTTCGCCGCTCGGATATAGGGAAACTCAGACTCGCTTAGGGGAGGCTTTGATGCAAGACGATCCGAAAACCCTGGTTTCCACCGACTGGCTTGCCGCCCATATCAAGGACCCCGATCTGCGGGTGCTGGATGGGTCGTGGTACCTGCCGCAGCATGGGCGCGATGCCAGAGCTGAGTATGATGAGGGTCATATCCCGGGCGCGCGGTTCTTTGATATCGACGATATTGCGGATCATCGCTCGGACCTGCCGCATATGATGCCGCCGGTCGAGAAGTTCATGTCCCGCCTGCGCGCGATGGGCGTGGGGGATGGACATCAGGTGGTTGTCTATGACGGCTCGGGCCTGTCCTCAGCAGCGCGCGTCTGGTGGATGTTCCGCTTGATGGGGCAGGACAACATTGCCGTGCTGGATGGCGGTCTGCCGAAATGGCAGGCCGAAGGGCGCGAGATCGAAGATCTGCCCCCTGTGATTCGGGATCGGCATATGACCGTACGGGTTCAGAACCATCTGGTGCGCGACGTGACACAGGTGTCCGCCGCCTCCAAACTGGCTGATCATGAGATCATCGATGCCCGAGCCGCCGCCCGTTTTGCCGGGGCCGAGGCTGAACCGCGCGAAGGGCTGCGATCGGGTCACATACCGGGGTCGCGCAACGTGCCCTTTGGCAGCCTGCTAAATAGTGACGGCACGATGAAGTCGCCCGATGCGTGCCGCGCCGTGTTTGAGGCCGCAGGCGTGGATCTGGCTAAACCAGCGATCACCTCGTGCGGTTCGGGCGTGACCGCTGCAATCCTGAGCCTTGCGCTTGAACGCATGGGCAAAAAAGACCACGCGCTTTATGACGGCTCCTGGGCTGAATGGGGTGCTTTCCCAACCCTGCCCGTCGCAACCGGAGAGACCTGATGTTCGAGAACCTCAAACCGCAGCCCGCCGACAAAATCCTGGCGCTGATGCAGATGTACCGCGAAGACCCGCGTGATCAGAAGATTGATCTGGGTGTCGGCGTCTACAAGAATGCCGAAGGTGTTACCCCGGTAATGCGTGCGGTCAAAGCCGCCGAAAAACGCATTCTGGAGGAGCAGGAAAGCAAAGCCTATACGGGACTGGCGGGTGATCCGGCCTATGCCGATGCAATGATCGGCTTGATCCTTGGCGATGCGGTGCCGCGTGCCAATATTGCCGCCGTTGCGACACCGGGCGGGACGGGTGCCTGCCGTCAGGCGTTTGAGATGATTCGCATGGCCAATCCTGAGGCGCGCGTGTTTGTATCGAACCCGACATGGCCGAACCACCTGTCGATCCTGAATTATCTGGGCATGGAGACCGTCCAGTATCGCTATTTCGACGGCGAAACCCGCGGCGTCGATTTCGACGGCATGATCGAGGACCTGAAAACTGCCAAGGCGGGCGACGTGGTTTTGCTGCACGGTTGCTGCCACAACCCGACCGGCGCAAACCTGAACATGGTGCAATGGCAAGAGGTTGTGAACCTGATCAACGAGCTTGGCCTGGTTGCCATGATCGACATTGCCTATCAGGGCTTTGGTGACGGTCTTGAGGAAGACGCGCAAGCAACCCGCCTGATGGCCTCGTCGGTCAAGCGCTGCCTGATCGCGGCGTCCTGCTCGAAGAACTTCGGCGTGTACCGTGAGCGTACCGGCCTGCTGATGGCAATCAGCGATGACGCGGCGCAGACGGCATTGAACCAGTCGACGCTGGCCTTCCTGAACCGCCAGAATTACTCGTTCCCGCCGGACCATGGCGCACGGGTCGTGACCACCATCCTTACCGACGATGCCCTGCGCGCAGATTGGGCCGCTGAGCTGGAGGAGGTGCGCCTCTCTATGCTGGGTCTGCGTCAACAACTGGCAGACGAGTTGCAGCGTCTGACCGGATCAGACCGGTTTGGCTTTGTCGCCCAGCACCGCGGTATGTTTTCGCGCCTCGGCGCGGCCCCCGAACTGGTCGAGCAACTGCGTAACGATCACGGGATCTACATGGTCGGCGACAGCCGGTTGAATATTGCCGGGCTGAACGCAACAACAGTTCCGATCCTGGCCAAGGCGATTGTCGACGTCGGAGTCTAAGCGACACTTCACCACGAAACAGAAACAAAAGCCGCGCAGATCAGTGCGGCTTTTTTAGTTTTCAGCGTTGAGCAACAAAAAAGGCCGGGCGCGAACGCCCGGCCTTCGAGTGGTTGTCTCAGATCTTAGCCTTTGGAGAATTCTGGATAAGCTTCCATACCCAGTTCTGCCATGTCGAGGCCGTTGATCTCGTCCTCTTCGCTGACACGGATGCCCATTACCGCTTTCAGGATCGACCATACGATCAGAGCGCCGACGAAGGTGAACACACCGTATGCGACGATACCAGTCAGCTGGGTAATCAGGCTGGCCTCGCCGTAGAAGATCACCGCGATCGTGCCCCAGATGCCTGCGAACAGGTGAACAGGGATGGCACCAACAACGTCGTCGATCTTGAACTTGTCCAGCATCGGAACCGCGAAGACCACGATGATACCGCCAACTGCACCGATCCATAGCGAGCCGAACAGGGTCGGAGCCAGAGGTTCAGCGGTGATCGAGACCAGACCAGCCAACGCGCCGTTCAGCACCATGGTCAGGTCAGGCTTCTTGTACAGAACTTGGGTCAGGATCAGGGCAGCGACAGCACCAGATGCGGCAGCCATATTGGTGTTGGCAAAGATGCGTGACACGTCGGTTACGTCACCCACGGTGCCCATAGCCAGCTGTGAGCCGCCGTTGAAGCCGAACCAACCCAGCCACAGGATGAAGGTACCCAAGGTGGCCAGCGCTAGGTTCGAGCCGGGCATCGGGTGAACCTTGCCGTCTTTGTACTTGCCAATACGCGGGCCAAGGATCAGACAGCCAGCCAGAGCTGCCCAGCCACCGACCGAGTGCACAACGGTCGAGCCAGCGAAATCCGAGAAGCCAGCTTCGGACAACCAGCCGCCACCCCACTGCCAGGAGCCAGAGATCGGGTACATGATACCGGTCAGAACGACGACGAAGATCAGGAATGGCCACAGTTTGATGCGTTCCGCCACGGCACCTGACACGATGGACGCGGTTGCGGCAACAAAGACCAGCTGGAAGAAGAAGTCCGAACCGATTGAGGCATAGTCCAAAGCAGCCTCGGCCGGGTCAACACCAACCGGATCAAGCACGGTTGGGCCGCCAATGGCAAAGATACCATTGAAGTCGCCAGGATACATCGTGTTGAAGCCAATCAGCCAGTACATGATCGCGGCAATGGAAAACAGCGCCACGTTTTTGGTCATCTGCATGGCGACGTTCTTGGAACGCACCAAACCACCTTCCAGCATGGCAAAGCCTGCCGCCATGAAGAAGACCAGGAAACCCGCCATCAGGAACAACAGGGTGGTAAAGATATACTGGGTGTGCAGCGCGGCTTCGCCGGTGGCAGCCTCTTGCGCCAGACCCATCTGCGGCAGCACGACAAGCGCGGCGGCAGGGATGAGAGATTTCATCAGGTTCATTGTCAGTCCTCGAATTTATGTGAGTGTCGGCGCTCAGAGCGCCTCTTCGTTTGTTTCCCCGGTCCGCACGCGCATGGCCTGCTCGACATCAAGGACGAAAATCTTGCCGTCACCGATCTTGCCGGTCTTGGCCGTGTTTGTGATGGTCTCAACGATCTGGTCGGCCATCGTGGCTGGCACCACGATTTCCAGTTTGATCTTGGGTACGAAGTTCACGGCGTATTCTGCGCCGCGATAAATTTCTGTGTGACCGGATTGTGAGCCGAAGCCCTTGATTTCGGTCACCATCATGCCGCGCACGCCAGCCTGGGTCAGTGCCTCGCGCACCTCCTCGAGCTTGAACGGCTTGATTGTCGCAATGATGAGTTTCACGTCAGTCCCCTCTGCTTCTCCGGTCACACCGGCTTGTTTGCACCTGCAGAAAAAGAGCCTGAGGAGGGGCGTTTAGGAACGATTCCCCGTCGTTAAACGGTTCGAAAATGACGCAAAGTTGCACAATTTTTGCACAAAACTTGTCGAACGGCTAAAAATTAGGCGAATATGAGAGGGGAAATTCCGGAAAATCGGACCTCTACATAGCTATGTCACCGGGGTATGGTGTGCCAAAAGAATAACCGGGCAGAGTTTGAGCATGACTGAGTCCAAACGCCGCAAGCCGAGATTGGTCGCGGATAAACGATACCCGTCGAAGGGGCGCAAGCCTTCGACGACCAAGCGGGCTGCGAAACCGGCGGGTAAGAAATCCACCGCCCGAAAGACGGCAACGCGCAAGACGGCCCGAAAGAAAACCCGCAAGCGTTCGGGCGGCAATGGCGGGGGGTTTTTCCGCCGTTTGTTCCGTTGGGTCTGGCGACTGATCTGGGGTGTCACATGGCGCGTGGGCGCTGTTGTCGCGATGCTGATCGCTTTGGCAGTTGGTGTTGTGTATACCTCGTTGCCCGATGCGGACGCCCTGCTGGATGGGCGCGCGCGCGGATCGGTGACCCTGCTGGATCGGGATGGCAAGGTTTTTGCCTGGCGCGGAGACCAGTTTGGCGGGGTGATCACGGCAGATACGGTCTCACCCCATCTAAAAAACGCTGTGATTGCGACTGAGGATAAGCGGTTCTATCGCCATTTCGGCGTCAGCCCGCGCGGGGTCGCCAGCGCGGTGCGTATCAACCTGAGCGAAGGGCGTGGGCCACTGTCGGGCCATGGGGGTTCGACCATCACTCAGCAGACAGCCAAGCTGCTGTGCCTGGGCGTGCCTTATGACCCAACCGAATGGGAGTCAGAGGCCGCGTATGAAGCGGATTGCCGTCAGGGTTCGCTGTGGCGCAAGGGCAAAGAGGCGATCTATGCGCTGGCGATGGAGGTGAAGTACTCCAAGGACGAAATCCTGACGATCTATCTGAACCGCGCGTTTCTGGGGGCCGGTGCACGTGGGTTCGAAGCCGCCAGCCAGCGGTACTTCGGTAAATCAGCGGCTGAGGTCTCTCCGGCCGAAGCGGCCATGTTGGCCGGACTGCTGGTTGCGCCCACGCGGTATGCCCCCACCAACAGCTTGCAACGATCTCAGGATCGCGCTCGCCTTGTGGTCGGGTTGATGGAGGATCAAGGGTATCTTTCAGGCGCACAGGCCAGCGAAGCGCGTGCGCGTCCGGCGGAACTGTCCGCCGCTGCCGCTGCGCGGGCAGGCGGCTATTTCGCCGATTGGGTGATGGCCAGCGGGCCGGAGTTTTTCACGCGCAACACCACCGAAGATGTGGTGATCCGCACCACACTGGATCAGCGTATCCAGAAATCTGCCGAAGAGGCGCTGCAATACATCTTTCAGGAAAAGGTGCGCGAAGGATCCAAGGCGCAGGCGGCGATTGTCGTAATGTCAGCGGATGGGGCGGTGCGCGCCATGGTCGGCGGGCGCAAAACCCGTGTTTCGGGCGCGTTCAACCGCGCCACTCAGGCGCTGCGCCAAACCGGGTCCTCATTCAAGCCCTTTGTATATGCCACAGCGCTTGAGCTTGGGTATTCTCCTTATGCCACGGTGATGGACGAGCCCTATTGCGTCAGCATTCCGGGATCGGGTGAATGGTGTCCAAAGAACTACACGAATAGGTTCTACGGACGTGTCACGCTGGCGGATGCGCTGAAGAACTCGTTGAACATCCCTGCGGTGAAAGTGGCCGAGGTCGCAGGGCTGGACAATGTGCGCACTGTCGCCAGCGGTTTCGGGATCGCCAGCGATCTGGCGCAGGGTCCGGCGCTGGCGCTGGGCGCGTCGGAAAGCACGCTGATCGAGATGACCGGGGCCTATGCAGGCATCTTGAACGGCGGATCCTCGGTTGAGCCCTACGGCCTGACCGAGTTGAAGCTGTTAGGCGAAACCGAGCCCGTTATGGTGACAACCACCGGCATCGGCGAGCGCGTGATCAATGACAGCGCCGCGAAACAGCTAACCTGGATGATGGAGCGCGTCGTATCCGAAGGCACTGGCGCGAGGGCCAAGCTGCCCGGATGGCAGGTTGCGGGGAAAACAGGGACAACGCAGGCGGCGCGTGATGCCTGGTTTATCGGATTTACGGCGGATTATGTGGCCGGTGTGTGGATGGGCTATGATGACAACACCCCCCTGTCCGGTGTCACGGGCGGCGGTCTGCCTGCCGAGATATGGAAAGAAACGATGGTGCGCGTGACCGAAGGGATGACGCCAACACCCTTGCCGATGATCGTGCCAGAACCGCCGGTTCAGGTGGCGCAGCCGCAGCCTCGCCGCAGACAGGGTGGTTTTGCGGAAGACATCAACAACCTGCTCAAGGGGATCTTTGGTGGCAACTAAAAAAGGCGGTGCGCCAGGCACCGCCTTTTGACTTTCAGTTGCGGCGGGATTTAGACACTCGCATCCAATGCCACCAGGATCGCATCGCCCATTTCTGAGGTTGATACAGGCTGAACGCCCTCATCCGCCAACAGATCACCGGTGCGCACGCCATCGGCCAGGACCTTTTCGATCGCAGCTTCCAAACGGTCGGCCTCGGCGCCTTGATCAAAGCTGTAACGCAGCGCCATGGCAAAGCTGAGGATACAGGCGATCGGGTTGGCTTTGCCCTCGCCGGCGATATCGGGGGCTGACCCGTGCACCGGCTCGTACATCGCCTTGGGGCGCCCATTGGCCATCGGTGCACCCAAGGATGCAGAGGGCAGCATGCCCAAGCTACCGGTCAGCATCGCGGCGCAATCCGACAGGATATCCCCGAACAGGTTGTCGGTTAGAATCACGTCAAACTGCTTCGGGGCGCGGACCAGCTGCATGGCGCCGTTGTCGGCATACATATGTGACAGCTCGACTTCGGGGTAATCGGCGCTCACACGCTCGACCACTTCACGCCACAGGATGCCGGATTCCATCACGTTGGCCTTTTCCATCGAGCACAGCTTTTTATTCCGACGCATCGCCAGTTCAAAGGCCGAGCGCGCAGCGCGTTCAATCTCGGATTCGGTATAGCGCTGAGTATTGATACCCACGCGCTCGTTGCCTTCCTCGAAAATGCCGCGCGGCTCGCCGAAATAGACACCCGACGTCAGCTCGCGCACGATCATGATGTCGAGGCCAGCGACGATGTCTTTTTTGAGCGATGAGAAATCGGCCAGCGCGTCAAAGCATTGTGCTGGACGCAGATTGGAATACAGATCCATTTCCTTGCGCAGGCGCAGCAGGCCGCGCTCGGGCTTGAGGCTGAAATCCAGATCGTCGTATTTAGGACCGCCGACAGCGCCCAGCAGAACCGCGTCGACCTCTTGCGCTTTGGCCATGGTCTCGTCTGACAATGGCTTGCCATGCGCGTCATAGGCCGCACCACCGACCAAATCCTCGCTCACGTCGAATTCCAGGCCGCGATTGGTGCCGTACCAGTCGATGATGCGGCGCACTTCGGCCATGACTTCGGGGCCAATTCCGTCTCCGGGCAGGATGAGGAGCGAGGGGTTGGACATGAAGGATCTCCTTGCGTTTGACAGCAAAGGCCCTAGCGCCTGCGCTGCATAGGGTCAATGAGACGAGCGGGCTTAAACGCAGGTTCTATGCGGGAAATCGGGTTTCTTGGCCTTACGCGCTGGAAACCGGTCATAGAGAGGCCTTTAACCCCTCGGTCAGCAGGTCCCAGACACGGCGGATTCGCGGCGTTTGTCGCATCGCCTGTGGCGCGGCCAGCCAGACAGGAAGTACCGGGATATCAACATCCAGCTGAAGAACTTCGACAAGCGGGTCGGCCTCGGCCACCTGAACTTGGCTGAAGCCAATACCACATCCGGCGCGGATCAGCTCCCAATAGGCGCTTTGCAGATCACAGCGGGTGGCAAAGCTTCCTTTGCTGGCGGGCCAACCTTTTTGGCGCATCTTGGTGATGATCTGCTCATTGGCATCAAAGCCGACCAGATCATGATCGAACAGATCCTCGGGCTTTTCCGGTCGCCCTGCACGGTCCAGATACGAGGTGGCGGCACAGAAACACAAGGGAACATCCCCGAGATACCGCGAGACGATATCCATCTGCTCGGGCCGGTACATGCGCACGGCGATGTCGGCCTCGCGATACAACAGGTTTTCGGTTGCATCTGTGGCCACCAGTTCCAGCTGAATCGCAGGTTCCTGGGCACGGATTTGCGCCAGGATAGGCGGCAGCAGGTGATGTGAGGCAAAGACCGATGCTGTGATGCGGACCGAACCTTCCAACTGTTGCGACTGCCCCGCTGCCGTAAGACTAAAGGTGCTCATGGCCGTATGCATTTGCTGCGCCATTGGCAGTAACTGCGTGCCGACCTCGCTTAACTTGAGCCCGCGCGCATGGCGGTCGAACAGGGATACGCCCAGCTCATCCTCAAGTGCGTGGATCTGGCGCCCCAGCGTCGGCTGGCTGCGGTCCAAACGCCGCGCGGCAGCAGATAAAGATCCGGTTTCGGCCACGGCCAGAAAGCTCTGGATCAGGGACCAGTCGGAATGGGTGATAGATCTGTCCATTCAAAAATGAATACACGTTCTGCAGTTTTCGGCAATTCCTTTAAGTATTTGTATGGCTAGATTGATCCGGAAAGGAGCGTGTCATGCAGCAATCTGTGCTTATTCTGGGGGCCAATGGCCGATTTGGCCGCAACGCTAGACTTGCGTTTCAAGAGGCCGGTTGGTCTGTTCGCACATTCAATCGCAAAGCTGACAGGTTGGAACAGGCCGCGCAAAGGGTTGACGTGATCGTCAACGCCTGGAACCCGCCTTATACGGATTGGGCGCGATTGGTGCCTGGCTTGCATCGTCAGGTGATCGATGTGGCGGCGCAGACTGGTGCAACCGTGATCGTTCCGGGCAATGTCTATGTCTTTGGCGACGAGACCCCGGGCCCTTGGTACGGGGGCAGCCCACATCAGGCGCAAAACCCGCTGGGCCGGATCAGGATCGAGATGGAGGAGGCCTACCGAAGCTCATCCGTCCGGACGATCATCCTGCGCACTGGCGATTTCATCGACACTTGCGCTTCGGGCAATTGGTTCGATCAGATCATGATCAAAGGTTTGTCCAAGGGTCGCCTGACGTATCCCGGCAATCCAGATATCCCGCATGCTTGGGCCTATCTGCCTGATTTGACCCGCACCGCAGTGATGCTGGCCGAGATGCGGTATGAACTGCCTCGGTTCTGCGACGTCCCCTTTTCCGGTTACACGCTTACTGGCACTGAGATAGCTCAATCGCTGTCCCGCGTTACCGGGCAGGAGGTTGTGATCGCCAAGATGGAGTGGTGGCCCATACAGCTGGTACGCCCGTTCTGGCGTATGGCCCCGCACCTGCTTGAAATGCGATACTTGTGGGACCTTCCACACCAGCTGGATGGCACATTCCTGTCAGAACTGATCGAGGATGTACCGCACACCGATTTGGATCAGGCGATGCGGTCGGCCATCGCGCACAAGAACAGGATCGGGTCTTTGAGTACCGCGAAGTCTCATCGGGCCGTAACGTCCACCCAAACCAGCCGATGACGGCTGGCTTGCTCGGCGCTGTCTCTTTGCTCATCGTCGGGATGCGGCCAGAACATGCCCGCATCCACCACCTGCAGATCGGCAGAAGGTAACACATAATCTACGCGAAGCGCGCCAACCGCTTTCCAACGGACGGTTGCGATCTCGCCCAAAGGAGATTTGGGTTGCGGGTCCTGTAGGCGTGGATCGGACAGCAGTGCTGCGATAGCCTCGGTCCGGCCATCACTGTGTTGCGGGTCGAGATTGGCGTCACCCGCGAGGACAAAGGGGGCGCTTGGTACCGGGCCAAGACCACCGTCCATCAGCACCGACCAGAACCGGATTTCATCACGGTTGCGCAATCCGTTGCGATCTTCGTGGCCGTCAAACACCGGGGGCGTTGCATGGAAGGTCATCAGGTTCAGCCGACCCAGAGGTGTGTTGACCGGGACGATCCAATGTCCGGTTGATGACAAGCGTTGAGCGTCTCGCGCATGCTTAGAAGGATAGGGTTTGCCGTCTGAGACGGGTAACTCTGCCCCGGGCAATTGCTTCCACAACAGCGTTTCGAACGTCTGCACGTCGGCGTTCAAAATCTCAAACCGCGACAGCACCGCCATCCCGCCATGGCCGCTAAAGAGCCCCCAACCCTGCGCGTCTCCGGGGCCGTGTGTTTTGCCATCCCCGTCCAGATCAAGGTCCGTTTCCAGCCCGGAATTTGGCTGAGCCGTGAAGAGATAGGGATAGTCCAACCCGGCCTCGCGCAACGCGTCGGCCAGCGCGGTCAGCGCAAGGGCGTCCATGTCCCAATCGATGCCCTGAAGCGCGACGATATCCGGCCGTGCGGATGTCAGCACATCGACAACGGCCTGAACCTGCGGGTTACGCCTCTGGATATCACGCAGCAGAAGTCCAGGACCCTTGCGGCTGAGCTCGGTATTGTAGGTCGCAATACGCACCACGTCTGCTTGCGCCACTACGGGCAGCAAGAACAGGACCAGGGCGCGGATCATGCGGCCTGAGCGGTCTCGGATGTTGAATAGGCGCGGCGCTTTTCGACGATCAGCCCGGCAATGCGCAAGGTAGCCATGCCTCGCATGATCATGCTGGCGGGCAGGAAGGCCCAGGCGCTCATGGTCCAGATCAGGGTCTGCGGATTGCTCAGCGAGATCGGATTGGCGAAGTTGGTCAGCAGCTTGATCACAGCAGGGATCAGGAAAGGTAACAGAACGCCGATACAGATATTCAGACGGCCATCGCGCTGAAGGCGGTTGACCACGTCTCCGCCCTTGGTGGGGTCAAACAGCGGCAGGTTGGTCCAGACATTGAACGCCCCATTCCCGGTTGGCCAGCCCCTTAGTTTCACCGCATAGGCAAAGCTGGCAATCGTCACCAGCGCCGCAACATAGGCGATGCTGGCGGTTATGCGCACCAGCTCTACCAGCGGCGCGCTGGCATCAGCCGGGAGCATCAGCACGATCAGGCGTACCGGCGAATACGGGAAATCGACCACATTTGCGACTGCCAGACCCACAGAATACGAGAATGTGGTCAGCTGTGTCGGAGCGTAGCCATTCTTGCAGATCAACGTCAGGAACGTGACCATCGAGAACAGTCCGACAAACCGCAACCGGTTTACCGGCGGGGCGTCGCGAAATTCGATAAAGCTGGGAAATGCAGAATTATATTCGGCAAATGTCAAGATAAACGCGAGGATCGCGAGAAAGACCACTATTTCGGTCCCATTCGTCGATGTTACTGGCAGGTACAACGCGGGGGTCAGCACCAGAAGCGCAACCAATATTCCACGTATCGCCGCCCCTGTTGTGCGCGCAATCACTATCCGAACCCTTTTTCAAACTGGACCAGCCGGTCTTTGCCAACTTGGTTCCAACTTGTGCCCGCCCGTTTGTTAAAGTGACGGATGCCTCGTTTCCGACACCTTGGACGATAAGCGGCATTCCGCTCAAGCCAGGGTGCAGATAACACGTGGTTTCGGGCAAAAAGATGGCGCAACTGGTGCGGGATTGCATCATTTTCGACGCAAATCCGACGTGTATCTCAAAATGAGACCTAGATGTTGTGGTTTTGCGATTTTCAACCCCAAAAATGCGAATGGGGCCGCGACTGCGACCCCATAGGGTTGAGTGCCCACAGAATCATCCACAGAATCATACCCAGGGTCGGGCCTGACTCGCGTGATCCTCGAACTTGTCGATGTGGTGGTCTTTTTCCATCGTCAGGCCGATATCATCCAGACCGTTCAACAGGCAGTGCTTACGGTGAGGGTCGATGTCAAACTCGATAACCACCCCGTCCGATGTGGTGATCTGCTGATCTTCCAGATGCACGGTCATACGGGCATTTTCGCCTTTGTGCGCATCGTCCATCAGAACCGCGTGATGCTCTTCTTCGACCACGATGGGCAGGATGCCGTTCTTGAAACAGTTGTTGAAGAAGATGTCAGCAAAGCTGGTCGAGATCACAACCTTGATCCCGAAATCCTTGATCGCCCAGGGCGCATGTTCCCGCGACGAACCACAGCCGAAATTGTCACCGGCCACCAGAATCTCGGTGTTGCGATAAGCGGGTTTGTTCAGAACAAACTCTTCGTTCTCGCCGCCATGATCATGATAGCGCATCTCATCAAACAGAACGACGCCAAGACCCGACCGTTTGATGGTTTTCAGGTGCACTTTAGGGATGATCATATCGGTGTCGATATTGATCAATGGCATTGGGGCGGCCACCCCGTGGACTTTTTCAAACTTTTCCATGTTCTACACTCCTGCGAGAGAGGGCCGCGCCCATATCCCGCGTTTAAGCTTCTTTCGCTTCTGTTGTTTCGTCCTTGGGTGCGTTCTTGACGAAGAACGCCATGAAGACCAATCCGAACCCATTGAACAGCATCTCGATGCCCAGGAAGATCCCCAAAATGCTCAGCAGCGCCTGCGGCTCCTGCCCCACATAGCTCCAGATGATACCGGCCAGCACGATCGACAAGATGCCCGAGATCAGCGTTGGCCAGAAGAACTGGGTTCCGCGCATCTGGAAGGACAGGATGATCCGCGCGATGCCGCCTGCCATGAACAGGATCAGCATCACGGTCGCTAAGGTCAGTGTGCCCTGCAGCGGGTGATCCAGAAAGGACCAGCCAAGGAACAGCATGACCGCACCCATGATGAGTGACAGGATCTTGTTACCGGCGCCCTCGACGGTGAACCCGCCGACAACCTGCAGCGCGCCGGTGACCAGCAACAGCACGCCGGTCACCACCGTCACGGCAATCGACGCCACAACCGGCGCGCCCAGCACGAAGATACCAAACGCGATGGACAGCAGCCCCAGCAACAGCCATTTGACCCAATCACTCATCTGTGAATTCCCTCAAAAGTTGATTTCTGAGGCCAGCTTACATCAACTCTCGGACGTCTGTAAGACGTCCTGTGATGGCAGCTGCGGCGGCCATAGCCGGGCTTAGCAAGTGGGTCCGCCCACCACGTCCCTGACGGCCTTCGAAGTTGCGGTTCGAGGTCGCGGCACAACGCTCGCCCGGTTGCAACTGGTCAGGGTTCATCGCCAGACACATCGAGCATCCTGCCAAACGCCATTCGAAACCAGCGTCCTTGAATATCTCGGCCAGACCTTCTTCTTCGGCCTGAGCGCGGACAAGGCCCGATCCCGGCACGACCATGGCGCGCATGCCGTCCTTGATCTTTTTGCCTTTCAGGATTTCGGCTGCGGCGCGCAGGTCTTCGATCCGGCCATTGGTGCAGGACCCGATAAAGACGGTGTCAATTTCCACATCGCTGAGCTTCTGACCGGCTTCCAGGCCCATATACTCGATAGACCGGCGGGCCGCATCGATCTTGCCGCCTTCGAAATCTTCGGGGTTCGGCACCGTTGCGGTGATCGGCAGCACGTCCTCGGGGCTGGTACCCCAGGTCACAACCGGTGCGATGTCTTCGCCGCGCAAGGTGATGACTTTGTCGAAATGCGCGCCTTCATCAGTGTAGAGCGTTTTCCACCAGTCCATCGCAGCTTCCCATTGCGCGCCTTTTGGGGCGTGCGGGCGGCCTTTGACATATTCAAATGTTGTCTCGTCCGGCGCGATAAGGCCAGCGCGCGCACCGCCTTCGATCGCCATGTTGCAGACGGTCATGCGACCCTCCATCGAAAGATCGCGGATCGCTTCGCCGCAATACTCGATGACATAGCCGGTGCCGCCAGCGGTACCGGTTTCCCCGATCACGGCCAGAGTGATGTCTTTAGCGGTCACGCCCGGCTGCAATTTGCCGGTGATCTCGACCTTCATGTTCTTGGACTTCTTCTGGATCAGGGTTTGCGTGGCCAGAACATGTTCGACCTCAGACGTACCGATGCCGTGGGCCAGTGCACCAAACGCGCCGTGGGTGGCTGTGTGGCTGTCCCCGCAGACAACAGTCATGCCGGGCAGGGTCCAGCCCTGTTCCGGGCCGACGATGTGAACGATACCCTGACGCACGTCATTCACTGGGTAGTAGTGAATTCCGAAATCCTTGGCATTCTTATCCAGCGCTTCAACCTGAATGCGCGATTCCGGATTCTCAATTCCGTTCACACGATCCGGCGTGGTGGGCACATTGTGGTCCGGTACGGCAATTGTCTTTTCCGGTGCGCGTACCTGACGCCCCGCCATACGCAGGCCCTCGAACGCCTGTGGGCTGGTGACTTCGTGCACCAGATGGCGGTCGATATAAAGCAGGCAGGTGCCATCATCGGCTTCATGCGCGACATGGGCATCCCAGATCTTGTCATAGAGTGTTTTGGGGGACATCTGTCCTCTCCCGTATGTAATGAGAAATAGCTGGCGAGGTGTCTTAGGCCGCGGATAGGCGGGCCAGAACCGTGCGGGCAGCCCCATAGAACCGTTCGCGCAGGCGCGCGCGATCTTCCAGATTCTGTTCTTGGGCTACATTGAGTCTCATGGGCACCAGATACTATCCGCTTGAGATTGGTTCAAGGGAAATGGACGGGTCGTCTATCATGGCCTCCAGCAAGTCGCCCGGTTGGCAGTCCAAGACCTGGCACAACTTGGCAAGTGTTTCGAACCTCACCCCTTTGACTTTGCCGGATTTCAAAAGACTCAAATTCTGCTCTGTGATGCCGATCGCCAATGCAAGGTCACGCCCCTTGATCTTGCGTTTGGCCATCATGACATCGAGCCGCACGATTATCTGCATCAAACGAATTCCCGATTCTCGCGATCGATCAATACGGCTTCGGCAAAGATCCATCCAATCAAATAGACAAGCCCCGCGCATAGCAGCATGAGAAGGTCTGATGAGCCAAAACTCACCACAAGGCTACGATCCCCGCTGGCTTTTCCGATGCTTTCAGCAAGGCTGATCAAAGTGTTGTCAAAGGACTGGAACACAGCGAGCGCCAGTATCGCCCGTCCCAAACGCTGCACGTTTTCTGCGGTCTCAGGCACGAGAACAGCACCGCGTGCGCAGTCTTTTAGGATTGAGCGCAGGATCCAAAGCATTCGGATCAACAATGCCAACCCCATCGCTGCGATCACCGCCAAAGCGATGAAGCGAACGAGATAAGCATCGGACCATGCCTTGGACAAAGAAGGAATTTCACCGCTGACGGCTGCGTAGATCGCCAAAGCCGGGATCACGAAGATCGCGCCATTGGTTAGTCGGTTAAGCCATTTCGCCATATGTGTAACGCGGTATCGCATGAGCTTATCTCCTTTAAACAATAATTTACTGTATAACAATAAATAATGATTCGAAAGAATGAAGTTTTGGGCTCTTATTGGTGCTATACCCCTGTTTTTTGGCCAACAAATTATGCATCGATGCACCAGATTCGATTTGAACAATGATTGCATTCGGGCCTTCATTGAAATGTCACGGGGCGCTTGTTACCTTATGACTATCCCGGCGCCGGGGATTTGGCGGCGTATAGCAAAGGAGGACTATGTCCTGTCTCTACATACCCAGGCGGGTTTGCCTGCCGAAGACGGGGCCGCAGTGATGGCCCACTCTCAGTCAATCAGCGACAAGCTGCTTGAACGCATCCTTTCCTCACTTTCCGATGACAAGGCCGAAGATGTCGTGCAGATCAATCTGCGTGGTAAGTCCTCGGTTGCGGATCACATGGTGATTGCTTCGGGTCGGTCGACCCGCCAGGTCGCGGCCATGGCGGAAAAGCTGACGGATCGCATCAAGCAGGAGTTTGGTTTCACCTCGAAGGTCGAAGGCAAGGATGCCGGCGACTGGGTGTTGATCGATACGGGCGACGTGATCGTCCATATCTTCCGCCCCGAAGTGCGTGAGTTCTACCAGCTGGAAAAGATGTGGCAGCCTGCGGGCGGCAGCGCCTCAGCCAACTGAGGCGCCATCCTGGCCTGTATTGAAAGGCCGGCGGCGAGAGAGATATGCGTATCAGCATAGTTGCGGTCGGGCGATTGCGCGCCGGACCCGAGAAGTCCCTGCTTGACGATTACCTGACCCGATTTGACCGGATCGGCCGTGGCTTGGGCCTTGGTCCTGCGCAGGTGATCGAGGTCGAAGACAAGAAAAACGCAGGCATGGGGGCCGAGGCCGCGCTGCTGCGCAAGGCGCTGCCCAAGGGGGCGGTGATCTGCACGCTGGATGAGCGCGGGCGGGTCATGTCCTCACCGGATTTTGCGAAAAAGCTGGGTAATTGGCGTGATGCTGGGCGGCAGGATCTCGCGCTGATTATCGGAGGAGCAGACGGTATAGACCCCTCGCTACGGTCCGAAGCGGATTTTTCCATCTCATTCGGGTCCATGGTCTGGCCCCACATGCTGGTCCGTGTGATGCTTGCCGAGCAACTCTATCGGGCCGCAACCATTCTGTCTGGCGGCCCCTATCACAGGGTCTAAAACGAGTCAGACATGGCGCAGCTTCTGATTGTCTATCATTCACGCACTGGCGGTGCCCGGCAAATGGCTGAGGCGGCAGCCGAGGCGGGTGGGGATGAGGCAGACATCGTCTTGAAAACCGCAGATCAGGCCGGGCCCGAAGACTTGCTGGCCGCCGACGGCTACATTTTCTGCGCCCCCGAAAACCTCGCCGCAATTTCAGGCCTTATGAAAGAGTTCTTCGATCGCAGCTACTATCCCGTTCTGGGCCGGGTCGAGGGCCGCCCCTACGCCCAGATGATCTGCGCCGGATCGGATGGAGAGAACGCTGCCCGCCAAACCGCGCGCATCGCCACCGGCTGGCGGTTGAAAGAAGTGCAGCCGCCGCTGATCCTGTGCACCCATGCGAAGACGCCCGAGGCGATACTGGCCGAGAAGGTCATCCCCCAAGATCAGTTGGATAAATGCCGCGAAATTGGCGCGGCGATGGCAGCAGGTCTAAGCCTCGGGGTGTTCTGACCCTCAGTTCAGGTCGATCACGGTGGTGTCGTCGCTCCAGCCTCCGACATTGTCGCGGGCTTGAATCTGGACCTGCGTGGTGCCTTCGGGAATGGCAACTCCGCCCAGGGATCGGGTGAAGGGCTGCTCATCCACATGCGGGTGGTGCAACACGCGCATCCCCAATTCGGTCCCGTCCATGTCCAGAACACGCCAGCCATCTGCATAATCGTCCCAGCCTGTGTCCGGGTGACGGATTGTGACGTCGAATCGCCAGGTTTCACCACTGCGCTGGGCGGTAACGTTTTCGATCACCGGAGCATCGGCAAAGGCGGGGGTGGCCAGCAGGGCGCAAAGAATAAGGTATCTCATGTGGTGATCTTACCTTGTCTTACCCGCCGTGACGATCACGATCCGGTGTCGAGCAAAATCGTGCGCGATTGCGATGCAAATTCCCGCCGATAGAGCATGGCCATCGTGATCAACGTGCCCAGAATCAACGGGATTGGTCCCAATATCCAAGCCGCGGCGGCCAGGGCAAAATAGGTAGCACGCAGCGCGCGGTTGAAACTGCGCGCCGCGGTGACGCAGATCTCGGCTGCCTGTGCGGCGCGTGGGTAAGCTGTGGGGTCGTCAGACTCATTCGGGACTGCGGCCATCAGCACCGCGCAATACCCGAACAGGCGATGTGCCCAGACGTATTTCAGGAATGCATTGGCCAGAAACAGAAGGATGATCAATATCTTGACCTCCCACACCAATGCAGGTGCTGTACCCAGTGCCAAATCCTCGGCCAGCCCGGCCAAACGCTGAGGATTGCCCAACAAGGCGAGCCCACCACCTATGGCGATCATTGTGGTCGAGGCAAAAAACGTGCTTCCCTGCCGCATCGTGCCAACCACTTGCGCATCGAACATGCGCGGCTGACGGGTGACCATTTCCTTCATCCAGTCCCGGCGATAGCCATCCATGATACGACTGACCGAGGGCTTCTGAGCGGAGGCGTTTTCAACCCGCCAACCGATCCAAAGCCAGGACCCCAGCAACAGCAGCAAAGCGCCATAGTCGGGCAGGGAAAAAGGAAGTGATTGAGCGATCCAGGACATCACTGCGACACTAAGTCGGAAGATCGAAACTTGCCAGATGCAGAAATTGGTAATATTATTTTACCAAATTGGAGGATCAGCCATGGAAATGCCCCAGCCAAATCCCGATGTGCTTGCGCGAAAGCACCGCGTTCTGGCGCGACTGCAGCAAGTTCTACCCGAGGATGCGGTGATCCACGACCCGGCAGAAACACGCGCCTATGAGTGTGACGCGCTGACCGCGTATCGTTGCCCGCCGATGCTGGCGGTTCTTCCGTCGACGACACAAGAGGTTTCGGATGTTTTGCGCATCTGCCACGAGGAGGGCGTGCCCGTTGTTCCGCGCGGTGCAGGAACGTCGCTTGCGGGCGGGGCGCTGCCGACTGCGGATTGCGTGATTCTGGGTGTGGCGCGCATGAACGACGTGCTGGAGACCGATTATGACAACCGCTTCATTCGCGTTCAGACCGGCCGTACCAATCTGAGCGTAACTGGAGCGGTAGAGGAAGAGGATTTCTTTTATGCACCAGACCCTTCGTCGCAACTGGCCTGCGCCATTGCCGGGAACATTGCGATGAATTCGGGCGGGGCGCATTGTCTGAAATACGGCGTGACCACGAACAACCTGTTGGGTGTCAAGATGGTGATGATGGATGGCCGCGTAGTCGAGATCGGCGGCGCGCATCTGGATTCTGGCGGACTGGACCTGTTGGGCGTGATCTGCGGGTCCGAAGGGCAGCTGGGTGTCGTGACCGAGGCAACGCTGCGTATCCTGCGCAAGCCCGAAGGCGCACGGCCTGTGCTGATGGGGTTCGATGACAATGAAGTGGCCGGACAATGTGTTTCGGACATCATAAAATCGGGCATCCTGCCGGTGGCAATCGAGTTCATGGATACGCTGTGCATCAAGGCTTGTGAAAACTTTGCCCATGCTGGCTACCCTGATTGCACGGCCTTGTTGATTGTCGAGGTTGAGGGGTCTGAGGCCGAGATCGACGATCAACTGTCCAAGATCATCGAGATCGCCAAGCACCATAACCCGGTTGAACTGCGTGAGAGCCAATCGGCCGAGGAAAGTGCCAAAATCTGGCTGGGCCGGAAGTCTGCCTTTGGCGCGATGGGGCAGATGAATGACTACATGTGTCTCGATGGCACGATTCCGGTGTCCTCGCTGCCCGAAGTGCTGCGCCGGATTGGAGAGTTGAGCGAAGACTATGGCCTGCCTGTGGGAAATGTCTTCCACGCAGGGGATGGCAATATGCATCCACTGATCCTGTTTGATGCCAACAAACCCGGTGATCTGGAGAAATGCGAGGCCTTTGGTGCGGATATCCTGAAGCTGTGTGTCGATGTCGGCGGCTGCCTGACCGGAGAACATGGGGTGGGTATCGAAAAGCGGGATTTGATGTCGCATCAATATACGCCTGCCGACCTCGAGGCGCAGATGGCGGTGAAGGACGTATTCGATCCGCAATGGCTGCTGAACCCGGCCAAGGTGTTTCCGCTGGATGTGTCCGAAGCTCGCCGCGTGGCGCAGATGGCGGCGGAATAGGGGGCTCTGCCCCCGCCGCGCTTTGCGCGCCTCCCCCGAGGTATTTTTGAACAGAAGAAGTGATATGAGACCTGAGACAGAGATGGAGCTGGCCGATATCGTGGCCGGGTTGAACGAGCCGGTGCGTATTCAGGGCGGAGGAACGCGCGGCGTGTTTGGGCCTGAACCGGTTTTGAGTACGGCGGGGTTGAGTGGCATAACGCTCTATGAACCGGGCGCGCTGACTTTGGTGGCGCAGGCGGGGACTCCGGTGACTGAGATCGAGGCGGCGTTGGCAGCGGAAGAGCAGCAACTGGCGTTTGAGCCTGCCGATTACCGGGCTTTGTTGGGAACCTCGGGTGAGTCGACCATAGGCGGGGTTGTCGCTGCCAATATCTCGGGTCCGCGGCGGATACAGGCCGGGGCGTGCCGGGATTTTCTGCTGGGTGTGCGATATGTCGATGGGCGGGGGCAAGTCATCAAGAATGGTGGGCGAGTGATGAAGAATGTCACCGGCTATGATTTGGTCAAGTTGATGGCCGGGTCGTGGGGCACTTTGGGAGTGCTGAGCGAGGTGTCTCTGAAAGTGCTGCCAAAGCCAGAGGTTGTGGCGGTATTGGGCATGCCGGTCACGCAGGTATCAGCCGCAGTTCAGATGCTGTCGGCTGCGTTGAAATCCCCGTTTGAGGTGAGCGGTGCCGCTTATGATCCCGAATTGGGTCAGGCTCTGTTGCGGATCGAAGGGTTTGCCGACTCGGTCGCGTATCGGATCGGTCAGTTGCAACGTGAGCTTTCCGCGTATGGCGAGGCTGCCCAGATCGAAGAGCCAGAGGAGACATGGCGCGCGATCCGGGATGTGGGCAGTTTTGAGGACAAGGAAGGCGATGTTTGGCGCATTTCCACAAAACCCTCGGATGCGGCGGAGGTTGCGGCGCGGCTGGAGGCCAAAAACCTGCTGCTGGATTGGGGTGGTGGGCTTGTTTGGGCGCTTGTGGATGCGGGATCAGATATTCGCGCGCGACTGGGCGAATTTGATGGGCACGCCACGCTTGTTCGCGCCGCGCCGGAGACGATTCAAACACTTGGCCGGTTGCAGCCCGAGCCCGAACCGCTGGCAAGCTTAACGCGGGACTTACGGCGGAAGTTCGATCCGAAAGGCCTTTTTAATCCTGGGCTTATGGGGTAGTCAGATGCAAACGACATTCACCGAAGACCAGCTGAAAGACCCGGGAACCCGGCGCGCGAATGAGATTTTGCGCAACTGTGTTCACTGCGGATTTTGCACAGCAACGTGCCCAACCTATCAGGTTCTGGGGGATGAGTTGGATAGCCCGCGAGGCCGGATTTACCTGATCAAGGATATGCTCGAGAATGAGCGTGTGCCGGATGAAAAGACTGTGAAACATATTGATCGGTGCCTGTCGTGTCTGGCCTGTATGACGACTTGTCCGTCAGGCGTGCACTATATGCGTCTGGTAGATCACGCGCGGGAATACATCGAAAATAACTACAAACGCCCGCTCTCGGATCGTGTCTTGCGCTGGGTTCTGGCGCAGATCCTGCCCTATCCGATGCGGTTTCGCTGGGCGCTGATCGGGGCCAAGCTGGGGCGGCCATTTCGGTCGCTGATGCCCGATGCGCGATTGCGGGCGATGTTGGACATGGCACCTAAGTACATTCCTCCGGTCAGTCGGAATGATGACCCGCAATGCTTTGCCCCCAAAGCGCCGCGCAAGAAACGCGTGGCGTTGATGACGGGTTGTGCACAAAAGGCGCTGAACACCGATATCAATGATGCCACAATCCGGTTGTTGACCCGATTGGGATGCGAGGTTGTAGTAGCCGAAGGCGCGGGGTGCTGTGGCGCGCTGACCCACCACATGGGCAAAAGCCGCGATAGCCACGCCGCTGCTGCTGCAAATATCCGAGCCTGGACGCAGGAGATGAATGGGGATGGCCTGGATGCGATTGTGATCAACACCTCCGGTTGCGGCACGACGGTCAAGGACTACGGCCATATGTTTCGCGACGAGGATCTGGCAGAGGATGCAGCGCGGGTCTCGGGCATGACGATGGATATCAGCGAGTTGCTGATGCAGTTGGACATACCAGAGCAGGGCGATCAGGGCCTGACGGTTGCGTATCACGCGGCGTGTTCTTTGCAGCATGGGCAAAAGATCAAAACCTATCCCAAGGACCTGTTGAAGCGCGCGGGTTTCAAAGTGGTCGAACCTGCAGACAGCCATCTGTGCTGCGGCAGTGCCGGGACGTATAATCTGATGCAGCCCGAAATTTCAGTCAAGCTGAAAGACCGCAAGGTCAGAACATTGGAAGCAAAAAAACCAGATATTATCGCTGCGGGGAATATCGGGTGCATGATGCAGATTGGCTCGGCTACCGAGGTTCCGATTGTGCACACCGTCGAATTGTTGGATTGGGTCACAGGCGGGCCGAAACCACGGGCGTTGAGCATCGGGTATATGGCGTCCGATGTGCCAATCTTGCGCTGAACCGGCGTGATGCACCGCGGCATCACGACCTGCAAATTCCCTGACCGCCCTATTTTCGCCGTACCCGCCCCGTAGGACAGTTGGCCGGGGGAATCGGGCGGAGTACCGCGTGCGAAACTGGATAAAAGCAATCGCGCTCTGTGTGCTGCCTATTGCGGCCACCGCGCAGGATAGCGGGCTGAGAAGCCTTGATACATCTGATTCCGGGCGGGATTGGATGGCTGTTGGGCGCCTGGACATCAAAGGTGTTGGGTTTTGCACCGGCACGCTGGTTGCACCAGATCTCGTGCTGACTGCCGCACATTGCATGTACAACAAATCCACGGGCCAACTTATCGATCCGGCGGATATGGAATTTCTGGCTGGCTGGCGCTTAGGTCGTGCGCTGGCCTATCGCGATGTGCGGCGCGTGGCGATTCATCCCGACTATAGTTTCCAAGCAACGATATCCCAAAATAGCTTCGGTTATGATGTTTCCTTGGTTGAGCTGTGGCAGCCTGTCAGAAACATATCAGTATCTCCTTTTGAGATCGGCGCCGCGCCAAAGCGGGGCCAAAAGGTAGGTGTGGTCTCATATGCGCAAAATCGGGCCGAGGCCCCTTCGCTGCAACAGGTGTGCTCGGTCGTGAACCGGCAATCGGATGTTGTGGTGATGTCATGCGATGTGAATTTCGGATCATCGGGGGCGCCGGTGTTTCTGTTCTCTGAACCAGAACCGAAGATCGTCTCGGTTATCTCTGCAAAGGCCAGCATGAATGGGGAAAGTGTGGCAATTGGTACGACTGTCGAGACGGCGTTCGAGTTGCTGCAGGCTGAACTTGAGGCCGGACGTGGTATCGATTCATCCGCTTTGAGCGGCAGTGGCGGCAAAAATGTCGGAGCGAGGTTTATCAGGCCATGATCAAGACGATACTCACGGCTCTTTTCGGTCTCGCCCTTTTGACAACAACAGCCGAGGCGCAGGCCAACAAACGCAAACTGACGGATCGTGAGGACCTGTACGGGTGGGAGGCGATCGGGCGGCTTGATGTTGGCACGCGGTCGTTCTGTACCGGGACATTGATAGCGCAGGATCTGGTTTTGACGGCGGCGCATTGTGCTTTGGACAGGGCAACCGGCAAGCCATACGTGCCCGGTGAAGTCACGTTTCGCGCTGGGTTGAGCAATGGCACAGCACTGGCCGAACGCAAAGTGGTGCAAATCGTGCCCCACCCTGGCTATGACGCGGGCGCAGCTTTGTCCGTTGAGAACATTCGCGATGACGTTGCATTGATGCGGCTGGAAGAACCGATCCCCTATTCGGTTGCTGACCCATTTGTCCTGCATGACGGGCGGGTGCCGAACGGGGAAATCAGCATTGCATCCTATGGCCGTGGACGGGCCGAGGCGATCACGCGCGAACGGTCCTGCAGCATTCTGCAACGGCGTCTGGGGTTAATCACCTTCAACTGCGATATCACTTTTGGCTCGTCTGGTTCGGCGATACTGGCCAAGAACGGCGCGCGTTGGCAGATTCTGTCGGTCGTATCGGCAGTCAGCGTGCGCGGTGGCGAGAAGATCGGGTTTGGGATGGAACTAAAAAATGTCGTCTCTGAGTTAAAGGCGATCATGCGCAGCAATGCGCCCAAACCCAAAGCCTCGATCCGCCGTTTGCAGGTGGGGTCCGACAAATCCAGCTCGGGCGCGAAATTCATCAGCTCGGGCGGGGGTTGAACTCAGTCAAATTGCTACCCATGTGAATTGTACCGGATCGCCACAGATGGGGTCCGGTCTCTCAAATCGCCCGTCCAATTGGAGGGCTGAATTCGTAAATCGCTCAAGGATGAGGATACGACACATGCGTACTTTTGATTTTGCACCGCTGCACCGCGCCACTATTGGGTTTGACCAGATCGCAGACATGATGGACCGCGTTCTGACCAATGACGTCGCACAGCCCAGCTACCCCCCATACAACATCGAAAAAACCGACGCCGACACCTATCGGATTTCCGTGGCTGTCGCCGGTTTTTCCGAGAATGACCTGTCCGTCGAAGTGAAGGAAAATTCACTTGTCGTGGCAGGGAAGAAAGCCGCCGAGGACAAAGAGCGCAGCTATTTGCACCGTGGCATCGCCACTCGCGCGTTCGAGCGTCGCTTTGCGCTGGCCGACCATGTCCGCGTCACCGGCGCGAGCCATGAAAACGGCATGCTGAATATCGATCTGAAGCGCGAAGTACCCGAGGCGCTCAAACCGCGCCGGATCGAGATTTCATCGTCCAAAGCGATCGAAAAAGATGTGGTTGACGCCAAGGCGGTCAACTAACACCTCAAAGTTCTGCGACAGTCGCCTCCTCCCAGACTGTCGCAACACACGCCCCGCGTTCCTCCAGACGCGGGGCGTTGTTTTTTTGGGGAAGAGATAGCTAAGCCGCCCAACTGCAAATCTGTGACGTTTGTACTTGCTATCTGAACGGTGACTACGTGGCGGCGCCAGCCTGTTTTTGGGTGAAGCAGCCCCAACCATCATACGACCCGCCAAGGCCTTCGGCCAACTGTTCTAACTCGAATGTAACCGGGTCGAGGCTCTGAGGAGCGTCAACCCTTTGAACCAAGAGGTCGAACGACTTTTTGAGAATGCCCTGTGTTGTGGTCGTCACTTTGAACCCTTTTTGGGTAACAATTCGCTCAAATTCTTTCGCCTGCTTACGGCTATGAAAAATGACTGAGTGATCAATCTCACGCGGTATGCTCAAATCATCGCCGTCGTCTTCCAACCGAAAATAGACGGCTCGATTTTTGATTTCGTTCATTGCAATAGCGTTGGGGTATAGGTCCTCAAGATAAGTCTGCCACGCTGCATCTTCAAAGTTGAAAGCTGTTTTTGTGTAGGCGGGGAAAGACTCGTCAAGAGCAGAGACAACTGAATCTGCGGCAGTTTCCGATGAGCCATAGAAATAGAACTTGCGTTTGCGTCCTCCGGTTTGGCGAGCAACGTATTTGATTTGATCGGTTTGACTTGCGAATATCAAGTCTTCTAGGTCCGATAGTGTTTGGTATTCTCCCGCAGTTGTCATGCCGTGGTTTGGGTCGGGGTAATGTAACTTAACTTCGATACAATGAAACACGTTGAGTTTTAGTACTGGTGCAACATCAACTAGGGAGAGGTTCACCATCGTCGAATATGGTTTTCCCTCGATTTCACAAGAATAGAAATCCCAGTGTTCTTTTTGTGTGTCTGAAGACATTCTTGCCTCTTGCTTTCATTTAATTGATAGCGCCATCCAATTGATTTGAAAGTCAAACCCTTTCGTACGCAATCACACTGATCAGAGGGTTGACCAAAGTTTTGACCGAATATCCCGCTTGGGAAAATGCGAAACCTAAAGGAAAGGCCCCATGCGTTGCACGCACAGGGCCGATTTCAGGGTGGTTTGCTTGGGTTAGTTCCCAGCCGTCACCGACCCGATCGACCAGAACATCGTCTCGCCCGAGGCATCGTCGACGCCGTCATTGTCGGTCATCACAAACGCTTCGCCCGAGGGCAGGATCGCCAGACCTTCGATTTTGTCCAGAACATAGCCGCCGGTTGATGTCAGGTCGGGCAGCAGGTCGCGGACCTCTTGCTTGCTGACAACAGGCAGTTCACCGCCCAGCGGGGCTGGGGTCATTTCCGACAGCGGGATGCGATAGACCTTTTTGGTCACGGCGCGGTGGTCATGCTGGTTGTCGCGCTCGATGACATAGACATGATCGCCGTAGGCCACGATTTCCGACAGACCAACCCAGCCTGTTTCTGGATCTGCCTTTGGATAGTGCACAGCACCCCATTCCTTGGTGTCCAGATTATAGGCAACCAGCTTCACGTGGTTCTCCGGGTCGTCTTTCCATTCGCGCTGAACTGCCATCCAAAGGGTGTCACCAACCTTCGTGATGCCCTCGAAGCCGAAACGCTTCTCAACCGCCATCAGTTCCGGCGGCAGACCGATCTCACCCTTGCGATCCTTGATCAGACCATCGGCTGAAACGTGGTAAATCGCGTGCGGGATAACGCGGTCGGTGCGGCCTTCGGAGGCGACATAGAAACCGCCCTTGCCATCCAGAGTGATGCCTTCCAGGTCCAGTTTCTGCGCCGGGTTGCCATCCTGACGGTGGATGCGGATCACATCGACAATGCGCGCCGGGGTCTGGCTGGGGTCGATCTTGAAGATCGACGGCTGGAAGCCGTAGAAGCTGTCATTGACCGCATAGATCATGCCGTCTTCATCCGCCACCAGACCGGACAGAGCTCCCCAACCAATCAGCTCATCTGCGCCTTCCGAGGTCAGATGCGGATAGTTCGCGGGGGCGTCGTGGTATTCAAAGATCGATACATGCGCGCGCGGGCCGCCATCTTCGATCAGGTCTTTTTCATTGGCCGATACCAGCAGGTTGCGTTCCGGGATCGCCACATACCCTTCCGGGCCTACACCCGAGGGCAGCAGTTGTTTGAGAACCGGGTCGGCCGGATCGGTGGCATCATAAACACCCACGACCGAGGCGCGTTCGGCCCCGACAAAGATCATCGGCGTGCCGTCAAAGGTGGCGGCGGTCACACTTTCGGGCTCAACGCCTTTGCTGTCCGAGCGTTTGTCGGGGTAGTGGCCGATCTGGATGATGGCTTTCTCGAAATCGGTGCCGTTCTCATAAACAACGGTGCCGTCCTTATGGAAGATCGTCCAGCCACGCGATCCACCCTCATAGTCGCCTTCATTGGCGGTGGCGAAGTGATTGTCATCGATCCATTTCACAGCGTCGGGTTCGCGCAGGCGACCGGGCTGGCTTTCCGTAAAGATCAACGCGCCGCGTTCGTCGGTGGCGTCGATGCCTTCCAGATCCACGCTGCCCGCCGAGAAATGGCTGATCACGGTGCCATCTTTGTCGACAACCGCGATGTGGTTGTTTTCCTGTAGAGTGACGACGGTTTCACCAAGGCCGTTGATGTCAACGAATTCCGGCTCGGGATCGGTCGGAGCAACCTCGGCCAGACCGGTCAGCGAGGCCAATTTCATGCCCGAACAGTCCAACGCGCCGTCTTTCAGCGGCACCAGTGCCAGCGAACCGGCGGGCAGCTGCGGGATAACACCGTCGTTCAGGTCTTCGTCACGCTCGTTTTCAATCGCAACGGCGACAAAGCTGGCATTAGGCGAAATGGCGACGCTGTCGGGCTGACCGCCCAGATCACAAGCGCCGGTTTCCGCCTTGCCCGCGATATCGACCGAGATCAGCTTGCCCGACGGCGCAGTGTAGCTTTCCGATGTGTTCACGCCCACAAAGGCCGTTGTACCAACAATCCCTACCGAGGTCGGCTCGCCACCCACCTCCATCGCGCCCAGCGGTGCGGGCTTCGCCGGGTTGGTGATGTCGACCATACCGATCACGCCTAGCGGGCTGTCGGTATAAACCAGCGTCATCCCATCGGCGGTGGCCGCAATGATCTCGGGCGAGGTTTCGCGGGTGGTATCCGCGCCTTCGGCCATGTTCTTGACGACCGGGAAAGATGCAATTCGGTTGAAGTTCATTTCTGCCATGGCCTGACCGGCGGTCAGGGCAAGGGCAGATGTCAGGCAGACAAAGCGCAATGACATCGGTAGGTATCCCCTCTTACTTGGATAAAAAGGGGATGACCTCAGGTCATTGCAGGGATGTGACGATTTGTTTGCAGTTTTGTGACAAACCAAATGGCTCCGGCGCTGCGCAGCGCCGGGGCCAGTTCAGATCAGACCGACAGACAGACGTATTTCATTTCCAGATAGTCTTCCATGCCATGATGGCTGCCTTCGCGGCCCAAGCCGGATTGTTTGACGCCGCCAAACGGCCCAAGCTCAGTCGAGATGATGCCGGTGTTCACGCCGACGATGCCATATTCCAAAGCCTCTGCCACTTTGTAGACGCGGCTCAGATCCTTGGCATAGAAATACGAGGCCAGACCAAAGATCGTGTCATTGGCCATTGCGATGACATCATCTTCGTCCTCGAACTTGAAAAGGGGGGCCAGTGGGCCAAAGGTTTCGTCCTGCGCCACCATCATGTCCTGAGTCACGCCGGTCACGATGGTTGGCTGGAAGAAAGTACCACCCAGATCATGTGGCAGACCGCCGGTCAGAACCGCGCCTCCCTTGTCGGTGACGTCTTTGATGTGTTCCTCGACCTTGGCGACGGCTTCGGCATTGATCAGCGGGCCGGTGGTGGTGCCTTCGGTCAGGCCATCGCCAACTTTCAGCGCTTCGGTGGCGGCTTTCAACTTGGCCGCGAATTCATCATAAACGCCCGCCTGCACATAGATGCGGTTGGCGCAGACACAGGTTTGGCCGTTGTTGCGGAATTTGCACATCATCGCGCCTTCGACGGCGGCATCCAGATCGGCATCGTCGAACACGATGAAGGGTGCATTGCCACCCAGCTCCATCGAGCACTTCATCACTTGATCCGCCGCTTGGCGCAGCAGAATACGCCCCACTTCGGTCGAGCCGGTAAAGGTCAGCTTGCGCACGCCGGGGTTTTCGCAGAATTCCTTGCCGATCTCGCTGGCGCTGGATGAGGGCACAACGTTGAACACACCAGCCGGGATGCCAGCTTGTTCGGCTAGCAATGCCAGAACCAGCGCTGACAAGGGCGTTTCCGTCGCCGGACGCGCGACAAAAGCGCAACCTGCAGCCAAAGCCGGGCCTGCCTTGCGGGTGATCATAGCATTCGGGAAGTTCCAAGGTGTGATCGAGGCGGCCACACCAATGGGCTGTTTCAGCACCATGATCCGCTTGTCGCGCTGATGGCCGGGAATGGTCTCGCCATGGACCCGCTTGGCCTCTTCCCCGAAATACTCGATGAAGGACGCACCATAAGCGATCTCACCGACGGCTTCAGCCAGGGGCTTGCCCTGTTCCGCGGTCAAGATCTTGCCCAGATCCTCGGCGTTTTCCATCATCAGATCGAACCAGCGCCGCAGGATCACAGCGCGTTCCTTGCCGGTCAGCTTGGCCCATTCCTTTTGCGCGGCCTCAGCCTGTGCAATCGCCCCGGCAACCTGAGCGCGGCTAACATCTGCAACCTCGGCCACCACATCGCCGCGTGCGGGGTTGGTGACAGCAAAGGTGCCTTCGTCCCCATCCACCCATTGCCCGCCAATATAGGCCTTGGTCACCAACAGGTCAGGGTTTTTAAGGATGGATTTCAGATCGGTTGTTGCGTCCAGCATGGGTCAGCCTCCGGCAGGTCTAGTTTCGCGCGCACTCAATCAGGTGGGGTTAGGATTGTCTATGTCCACTATAGCCATCGGATCAATCCAGATTTGATCAAATTACAATAGCTGCCGGGTGGCTTCGGACCTATCTTTTTCGGTGCGAGTTTGCCAAAGTCTGGTGGAAATTTGGACCCAAAGGGATGTAAATACCCGTAACATTCCCTATCTTATTGGGTAATTAGATAAAAAAGGGACAGCAGAGATGTCGAACCAGCAATTTGAAGCGCTGATTGAAGAAACGCAAAGCAAAGTGCGCGAAAGTCAGTCGCAGATCCAGAATCTGACGTCACGGATCGAAGCGGCCCGCGCCAAGATCGGCACGGCCGAGGCGGATATCGACATCGAAAACGCCACGCTTGAAGACGTGCACTCTCACACAGAAGTGATGAACGCCAATATCGCCGAGCTGATCATGGGTCTGGATGATGTCACCAGCGCGTTCTCAAAGGATTTCGACGAGATGCGTTCGAAAACTGGGTGGGAGTCGTTTGTGGGTGTCTTCTCGAAGGGCAAATCCGAGTCGATGCGGCAAGAACGGATGCGCACTGCCAATATCGATGACAAGCTGCAGGACCTGATCGCCAAATCCGACGTGATCGTCAAACTGCTGGAGGGGCAACTGTCCGTCTTGGAAGACCAGCGCGTCAAGGTCGAGGACAACCTGACCGTCACGCTGGACGACCGCGAGGCGACTGTTGCGGAACTTGAGGCGCTGCGGGCTGAGATTCAGGGCATGGACCCGACGATCATCACCTTGGAAAACAAAATCTCTGTCGAACAAGACGCGGCCGCGCGGACCCAGCTGGAAACTGAACTGGCCGAGCTGAACAAGCAGTACAACGCCAAGGTTCAGGAAGAGCAGGTCAAGCTGGCCAAGTCTCAAACGCTGGAGCGGTACATCGAAAAGGGCAAAACCTGGGTCGACTCGCTGCAAAATCAGGCGGCGACGCAGATGGTGCTGATCAACAAGCTGCAGACAGACACGCAACAGCGCGTGGTGCTGTATGACGCCCTGACCAAATCGCTGAAAACCGCGCAGCAGCAGGACGTGGCCCACCGCATCAACGAGATCGGCGTGCAAACCGATCAAGAGGCGCAAACCGCCATGGCCGCCATCGGCACCGCGACCAACCAGAAAATGGCCGACATGCTTGAGGCACACGAGGATCACATGGTCTTTGCCCGCGACGTGCTGGAGAAAAAGGCCAAGGCGGATGAGCGCTTTGCCCGCCGGTTTGCCTCGATTGTCGAGAAGCATGATAAGAATTTGTATGGGGGATAAACCCTGATGGCTCGTCCGGGAAGGATTGGCTCGATTGTTAAACTCTTGGCTTCGTTCTTGGGACTTAGCGCCATCGGAGTGGTGTTTTGTGTGGGATCATGCGCTATCGCAATAAGAGCTTTTGGTTCGGACGCGTTGACTACCAAAGTCGTCATAGTCTCGGCCAGCTTGGTTTTCATCGCCTATGGTTTTTGGTTGTTCATTTGGTTCCATAGAAAGGGGATCGAGATCGACCAAAAATACCGACCATGGTTGCACAACATGTCTAATAAAGCGAAATGACTAACCCAACCCAAGACCATGTCGGCCTGACCGACACGTTCGCCTCGCGCCGCTATTTCCGCAAATTCGAGGTGATCACCGTCCACCTCCTGCGCGTGGCCGCGACGATGGAGGCTGAGGGCGCGATCAGCAAGCAAGAGGTGCGGATCGTGTCGCGCTACCTCTCGGGGTTGCTCTACACCTTCCGGGCGCTCAGCATGAAATACCTGCTGGTCGGGCGCGATACGGGGCGGTTCTTTGGCAGCCTCGCCATGGACAAGCGCGACAGTGGATTTCCGGTGGCGGCTGAATTGTTGACCATGGCCAATGACGCGCAGCAGGCGCAGGTGCATCTGGCGAATATGCCCTCAACCGATGATCTGAAAACCGACATGGTCCGCACGATCATTGGCGACCGCGAAATCCCCACCAAGCTGCAATTCGCGCTGTCCCAAAGGCTCTATTATGAGGAATTGCTGAAAGGTCAGCTGTTTTGGGCGCGCAATGATCCTGAATGCCACTGGATCGGGAATGAGGGTGAACGGCGCAAGTTCATGATCCATTGGGCGGTTTATGACAGCCAGATCAATCTGCCGGTCATCTACCTGATGCAGTTGGAGGATAGCGGTAAGACAGCCCTGCCCAAGGATCAGCGTCGATGGCCCGAGGTGCAGGCGCATCTGATGGCGCAATCGTTAGGCGGGCTGAAACTGGTGACCATCGCCAAGGGCTTCGATCAGGATTTTAACGACCTGCATCCCAAAAACCTGCGCCGCATCCATGTGGGTCCGATGTATTCCTCGGCTTTTACCGAGCAATCTGGCCCCTTGCGGCAGGTGCTAGAGGACGCGCAGTCGCCACAGGGGCAGGACTGGGCGCTGGCCTGGACGACTGAGGAGCTGGAGAGCGAAGAGGTGATCGAGGAACGCGCCGGGTGGTTCTCGACCGTCGAGCGTGAGGTGTTTGCGCTGGACCCGTTTGGCGGGCAAGGGGCTGAGACCGGAGCGACGCGCATGCAGCGCTCGATCATTCTGCCTCAACGTCCGTTTCAGGTTCTGGCCGAGCGCAACCCGCGGGGCTTTGCCGATGTGCGCAAATTCGTGGTCAGCAAGGCCGGGCAGGTGTTGCGCTATTAGAATTTTTGCCTCCGGCGGAGGTATTTTTGAACAGAAGAAGAATGGGCGGTTTTTGAGATGAGTTTGACGTCAGATCAGATGAAATTGCGCGAAGACGATATTCGCAAGCATTACCCTGCGGCGACGGCCTTGTTGAACGGGTTCGAACATGCGCCGCGTATTGCCAAAGCTGTTGAAGTGGCAGTTGAGCGGTCCTCGGGTGTATCGACGGGGCGGCGGTTTCGATCGACCACGCCCGGTTTGGTGACGCGGCGCACGGTACGGGCGGATGGGGTGCATCTGGTTGAGCGGATCGAGGCCTCGGATCATGGTGATACGCTGGTCTCGCCCCCTCAGGCCACAGCGCAGCAAGCCATTCGGCGCGCTATTGCAATCGCACTGGCCGTGGCCGAGGCATATGCCGAACAGACTCCGTTGGCCGATTTGAAGCGGGCCAATCTGGCGGGGGATTTGCCTGTTGCGCGAAAGACCGAGTTTTCGGAATTGCTGACGGCTGAGGCTTTGATCACATCTCATGTGCTGGGCAATGCGCTGGCTTATCTGATGTCGTCTCATCTGGGCGAAAACACGGTTGACCTTGGTGAGATCGAAGAGGTTCTGACCGACAATGGCCAGCTTGCCCTGCACGGTGCCTTGTGGGAGCTGGATCAGGTGCTGGCCAAACACGCCCCCGACGACGCGCATTTGATCGCCACCATCAGTGCCTATGCCGAGCAGTTGATGGACAAGGTTGCCCTGCGTGCGCAATCCGCTGGCCATCTTGCCTCGTTCCAAAACTCCGCCTGGCATATAGAGGCCGATGATCTCACGATCCGGGGGTTTGAGCCGGCCTCGAAGGCGAAATCCACCACCCTCACCATGACGTTCAAGAAACCGAACGAGGTGGTAGGCAACCATATCGCCAAGTATCAGGCGATGAAGCTGGCCAAGATGGTGATGGCCTATGATTTCGACCGTCGCCTGAACCCGTTTGCGGAACTGGGCGGGTTCATCTTTACCTTCATGGGCGACGGCAAGCCGGGTACGGGCAAGACCACTCTGATCCAGATGATGGCCGGGCTGATCAACGACTATTGCCAGAACGCGGACTATCCGTTCCGCTATCAGAACCTGAGCACCGACAATATCGACAGCTACCAAGGCAAATCCGGCCAGAACGCCAAGGCGTTCATCAACACGATCATAGACCCCTCGATCATCGGCTTCGGCACCATCGACGACATTGACCAGCTGGCGGGAAAACGCGGCGACCGGCAGTCCTCGGCCGGGCAGTTGGAAATCACCGCCGTGCTGATGGAGAGCTTTGCCGGCGCAAACACCGTTGTGCGCGGCAACTGCACCTTTGGCATGTTCTCGAACTACCCCGAGAATGTGGACGACGCCCTGCGCCAGCGGGCAGGCGCGCGGTTCCTGGTGGACGGGCCGCAAACGCGCGAGGATTACATCGACATCCTGCACCTGCTGATGGGCCGCAACCACGACATCCCGCTGGGCGCACACGAAGCCTATGCCGCGCAGGAGATCAAGAAGGCCGTCACTGCCAGTTTCGAAAGCCATTCCCGCCCGCATGAGGACGCTCTGCTGCAGGTCTATGACCGGGTCTCGGGCGATATCGGCCAGATGGACACGATTGCCAAGCTGGGCACCTACCTCAAGGCGATCCAGCAGGCGGATGAGCGGTTCACGGGTCGAGCCATCAAGAACATCACCGACGCGGTCAAGGTCCGCGCGATGGATTTCGAACTGCCTGACGAGTGGATGGAAAACCCCGACCTTTTTCTGTTCCGCGACTACGACACCAAGAAGGCCATGATCGAGGATCTGCGCCAGCCGATAACGGTGGACATGGTTATGCAAGAAATCAACCGCTACGCCGACAGTGAGTTCCGCTATGCCGATAAGAGCGACGAAGTCGCCATCGAGAACGCCGTCCGCGAGATGGGCCGGATGGAAGAGGCTAAGCGGCGGTATCTGGAGGGGAAAGGGTGATTTCAGGTCGCGGCAGCAACCAACCAAAGCTGTTACGTGTAGCGAAAAACACACTACTGTCCATTGGAGGTCAAAACTTTGGTTAAAGAATTAGAAAAGCCTCAGTGGCCTATCGGAAAGCCCCTTGGCCACGTGAGGATTTCCGGTTCCGAGTTAATCCAGCTTCTAGAGAAGTATGAATCGCCAGAGACAAAAATCAGCGCGGAAACCTCTAGGTACAGGTTTGATGGTGTTAAAGACATGAAAGACAACTTGCCCTTACTTAGAGGCAACACAAAAATTGAGATTAGTCCTGAAGGCATTATGCAACCAAGTTTGGTCGCTAAATTTGGCTACTGCACTACTATTAGACTGCGAAACTTCGGCAGTGAAAAAAATGAAGATTTAGAACTGCTTCGCCAAAAAATCGAAGCCGAACTTAAGTCATTTAGAACACCGGTTTTGTGGCCTTTCACTATTGTGCCCCGCTTCGTTTGGATTGGTGCAATGTTGGGCTTTTGGATCAATGATTTTTTTTCTGGGGCCGACGCGGAAACACAGCCCGTATCCTTGGGCGCAAACTTTGAGACTGCTCTGTATGTTGCGTTTTTGTTATTGGTAATTCTTGAGTTTGTCAGTCCGGTCTATCACTCCCGGAGTGATACTTTCTGGCAGCGAAACAAAGACAAAACTATTGTAGGTGTAATTATGTTGTTTGTCGGTGTTTTGGCGACAAAATACGCACCTTGGTTCTTTGGGTTGTTTGAGAAATGATCCGCCTCATCGAAAAAGGCCTGATGTTCGGCAATCTCGTTCACATCTCCAGCCCGGCTCTGGTCGAGCGGTATAACCGCGCGCTGCAGCATCTGGCGGGAAAGACCACTGCGCTGACGGATTTCCATGTGGATATCTCGGGCTATTCCCCGGAGGTTGGGATTGAGCTGGAGGATGAGCTCTACCTCAACCCCAACGGAGTCAACCGGCAGTTCATCCTGCTGACGACCGAGCAGAAACGCGCGCCTTTGCTGAACGTCAAATTCTCGACCTCGCGTGATATCCTGCGGGAATTCATCGAGATGAACGAGGCGCAGTTGTTCGCCCTGACCGCCACAGATGCGGTGGCCGGAGAGCTGGTGAACTCGGTCTTCAAACTCACCACGCCCAATGATCTTCTAAACCTGCGCAAGATCGAGATTGAGGCCGACACCGCCGGCGGCACCCTGCGCAAGGCGCAGCAACTGGCGGGCATGGTCGAGCAGTTCAAAACCGAAGAGGACGCCTGGTTCGACGATGTGCTGATCGCGAAGATGATCGAGACGGCCGAGGAAACCGGCGACGTCACCCGAAATCCGGTCCGCCTGCGCCATACGGATTTTGAGCAGCGGAATTTCTGGACGGCGCATTTCGGCGGGTTGTACCTGTTCCCGGACATGGATCACCCGGCGGCGATTTGCATGGGTGAAAAGCCCGACGATCTGAAAATCAAGTATACCTTTGACCCGTCTCAACGGAACCAGATTGCCAAATTCCTCGACTATAACGATCTGGTCGAACCCATCGTTAAGGCGCGCGGGGTGGATGCGGCGGCGATCCTTCAGCAAAAAATGGATTTCCTGACCGTTGCAGCCGCAGCAGATACCGATGTTGACCTTACGGGTTTGGATCGCCGCGATATGCGGCGCCTGGCGCGCACCCATGCGGATCGCTTGCCTGAGGCTTATCACGGCCTGGCCCAACTGTTGCGCTGGGCCACTGACGGAGGGCCTTGGCCGCGGATCACCTCGGACCATCCGGCCTATTTCTACACATTACGCGCGGCGGATACGTCACAGCGCGATCTGGTCAACATGCTACTGGCCGAGCTGGCCCCGCTGGACCCGCGCCAGATGTTCATTTGTCATAAAGAACTGTTCTACAAAACCTACAAAGGCTGGTCGGAACCCAAGAAAGCCTATGTTGCTGATTTCCTTGAGCGCGAGTATCAGGTGGACAAAGCCGGCGCGCGCGAAGCCTTGTTCGGGCATGAGCCGGATATGTCCGGTGAGGATCGGGTCAGCGAGGATGTGATCGCGCGGGTCGGCCCTTGGGGTTCGATAAGGAAAGGCTGAGATGTTCGGAGCGATGCGCCTGTTTCTGATCCTGCTGGTGATCCAGACGGTCGCGTATGTTGCGCTGTCCCTCTATTCGCGCGGCGCACGTCGTCGCAAGCTTGAGGCGTGGTGGGACGAAAAGGGCAAGCGCGGCAACAAACAGGCCTTTGTCGAGCGCGGTCTGCACGTCTATGACAATTCGTTCCGGCGAAAACTGATCCTGGGCGTCTATGTCGTGCCTTGGGTGGCGATTGGCGCGCTGATCTATATTGTGAATTATATGTGAGGGTTCGGGCATGGCCTATTTGAAATGGGCATTGATCATCATCTTTTGGGGTACGATTGCGGTCGTTCTGCAGTACTCGCTGCCGCAGCGCGATATCGTGCGGATTGTGAACACTTACGAAGAGCGGCAGGATCTGAACGACTGGACCCGGATCTTCTGGTCCGAGCCGGATGATCAATCGACCAGCCTGTCGAACCGCGATGTTCAGTTCATCCAGGCGGTGCGCGCTAATGGTAAGCCGATCGTTTACAGAAACGAAGACACCAGCTGGGGCTGGCCGCCTTATTTTAAGTTCGATACTGCTAACCTTTATACCGAAGCCAACGATGCGATTTCGGATAAGGATGACCCCGACTGGGTCGCAGTGACCCATTATGGCTGGCGCAACGAATTTATGTCGATCTTTCCCAATGCGGTTTCTCTAAAACATGTAGATGGCCCGGATGTGCGCCTGATCCCATGGTTCAATATCATCTTCCTGACCGTTTTCTTTGCCATTATCTGGGCGATTTGGGTGCGCTGGCGCAGGTTCCGGCAGCGCCGCATCGATCCGATGCTTGAGAGTGTTGAGGACAGTCTTTATGCGGCGGGTGATGCGATTGAAGAGCGGCAGAATGGGTTCCGCCGTTGGTTGGATAGCTGGAAATCCAAGTAAGGCGTGGCCCTCTATCAGCGTACAATGAACTCTGCATGAAGCGCACCGGCGGCTTTGATTGTCTTCAGGATGTCGATCATATCGCGGGGCGACACGCCGAGGGCATTCAGCCCGGCGACAACCTCGGACAAGGTCGTGGCCTCGGGGATTTCAGCCAACCCTGTGCCTTCTTCTTCCTCGATCCCGGCAACGGTGCGGGGCACCACGACGGTCTCGCCTCGGGCAAACGGGTTGGGTTGAACGGCAATCGGCGCCTCTTCCACGGTTAGGGTCAGGTTTCCTTGTGAAACCGCGACCCGTGAGATACGGACTTCCTGCCCCATTACGATGGTGCCCGATCTCTGATCAACCACCACGCGTGCTTTGGTTTCCGGTTCAACAAGGATGTTTTCAATCCGCCCAATCGCATGGGCGGCTGATACCGATTGCGTGGCCACAATATTCAGCTCGACCGTACCGGAATCCCGCATTATGGCCACCGCGCGGTTGAACTCTGTGTTGATTGCAGTTTCGATCCGACCGGCGGTGGTGAAATCCGGCTCGCGCAAGGCAAGCCGCATTTGCGTCAGAGCCGAGAGATCGAAGTCGATTTCTCGTTCAACTCGTGCGCCCGAGGGGATCACACCAGAGGTTGGAACACCTTGTACGACCGAGGCGGCATCGCCTTCGGCAACCGCCCCACCTGCCAAAACCGTGCCTTGCGCCACAGCGTAAATCTGACCATCCGCCGCATTTAATGGGGTCATAATAAGGGTCCCACCAAGCAGGCTGCCGGAATCGCCGATCGCTGAAACGGTTACGTCAATCTGGCCGCCAACGCGCGCGAATGGGGGCAGGCTGGCCGTCACCAGAACGGCTGCAACGTTTTTGGGTCGAAAGTCTTCGCCGGTAACGTTCACACCTAAACGCTCAAGGATGTTTGACATGATCTCTTCGGTGAACGGTGAATTGCGCAGGCCGTCGCCCGTACCATTCAGGCCAACGACCAAACCATATCCGACTAGGTCGTTGCCGCGGACACCGTCGAAATCCACAAGGTCTTTCAGCCGGATTGCACCCGCTGAGGCAAGACCGGGAAGAAGGAGGATCAAAAGGAAAGCAAGAACTCTCATCTCAGGAAATTCACCAGAGACAGGTTGGCATTGCGCACCGTAACCGAATAAAGGCTCTCCAGTTGAAACTGCACGGTCTGCAGCTGCGCCGCCGTTTCATACGGATCGGCGGCGATTAGGGAGTTTCGACTGTACTCAAAGCCCATGCGCGATGCGGCGTTTCTGGTAGCGGCTTGTTCGACCCGGGCCTCGGCCGCGCCGACCTCGGCCCGCAGCTTGACCGTTTCATCCTTTGCGTTGGCCAGATCGACACCCAGCTGCGTGAACAGGCTTGTGCGCAGGGTCGAGGTCCATGCCAGCGCGTCTTCCGATGCCAGCGCGGCCAATGCGGTGTCGCGTAGTGCCGACTTGAACGCCGGATCAGTTGCGGTAATCGGGATGGAAATCCGCTCATTTTCCGAAATCTGCATCGGTGCCAAGGGTGTGTCCGATCCCTGATAGATCATAGCATCAAATCCAGCTGGATCGTTGAACCAATCCTCGGCTGCCGTGCGGATGTCGGTCATCGTGGTTAGGCCAGCAAGCTCGGTCTCAAGCGCCGTCAAAAGGGTTTCGGCCGAGGCCAACGGAGAGACATCGGTTGCCACGCCAGAATACAGGCTGCGCCCGCCAACCCGTGTGTTCAGGGCCGAGATCATCGTGTCCAGCTCATTCCGGGCCTGAACCGAGGCCTGCTCATGTGTGACAGTCTGGTTTGCAGTGCCGAAGGCCAGCAAGCTGGCCGACATCTCACCCAAAGACTCGTCAAAGGTGGTCAGGCTTTGCTGCATCACATCGGTGAACAATCCGGCCTCGGATGTTGCGATCTTGTAGGCGTCCAGTCGGGCAAGATTGCGATCAAGATCCAGAAGATGCGAAAGATCGCCACCAAGATGCCCTGAGACATCCTGAACCTTACCGCTGGACATCTCGTAAGACAGGGTTTCGATCTGGGTTTTGATCTCAGAGGCACGTGTGCGCAACGTCATACCGCGCGCCAGATCACCAATTGCGGTTAGTGTCATTGTTACAACCTCAGCAGTGTTTCCATAAGTTCATCGACGACCGTCATCACCCGCGCGTTCGCGGAATAGGCCTGTTCGATCTGCATCAGGCGCTGCAGTTCCTGATCCGTATCCACGCCTTGTTCCGCTTCGATCTGGGCCATCTGCTGCTGTGCGCCGGTTGCGAAGATTTTGCGCTGTTCGGCCCGGTGTGCCTGCGCGCCTGCGTCAGACAGCAACGCCTCAGTTACTTCGGCGGCGCGCAGGTTGCCGGTGCCAAACAAGGCGCCTGGAACAGGTCTTGCGTCGTTCAGGATTGCGCCAAAAGCTTGCAGCTGTGTTGAATCGCCTGGGTCTCCCGGCGTGGCTGCGCCAAGGCCAGCGCGTAGCCGCCAACTGTTCCCTCCGGCATCCGGGTCAACGACCGTATTCAGCGACAGGCGTGCGGCCAGCCCGGTGACCATAGCAGGATCGAACCGGCTGCCATCATCGGTGAACAGCCCCGGATCCGTTGCGGCTGCCGTTGGGTCGAGACCTGGCGTTTCAAAGCGCTCAATCAGGTCACGCGCGACCGTATCCAATTGCAGCTGGGCTTCAACCGCCAGTTCATCCCGGATGGTAAATTCAGCGGCTAACGCTCCGCCCCGTATTTGCGCCGTATCACCGCCGGTACGAATGGGGTTTCCGTTCATTTCCAGGCCCGACAACAGCCCATTGCCGACTGTCATATGGGGTTTTGTTTCGCCGGTGGTGGTGAAAGCAAACTCTGATGCTTTGCCTTCGAGCAGGATCAGCCCGCCATCGGAATAGAGCGAAACTTGATCGTTGTCGCGCGGAATCACGTTGACCGGGATCAGCGTATTCACCTGATCGATCAGGATCTGACGTTGATCCTGTAAGGCGCCGATATCACCGCCTGAATTGCGAATGGCGGGGATCTTTGCGTTGAGGTCTTCGATATCCTTCAGCGTCTGGTTCAGGCTTTCCACATGAGCCCCGATCCTGCGATCTGCGTCCGAGCGGGCCTTACGGACCCCTTCGGACGCGGTATTCAGCTCATTGGCCAGATCCCGACCGGCGCGGGCGGCTTGATCGAGCCGCTGCGCTGAATCCGGCAGGCTGGCGGCAGTGATCAGGCTGCCGTCAAAGGCCGCAAGTCGCGCGGCCAATGACGTTGCATCATCCGCGGGACCGACTAGGTTTGCGAATTGCGACTGAAACGCCGACAAAGAAGATTGCTGCGCCAGATCCGCGTCGGTGGCGCGCCGATTGGCAACCAGGACCGGGTCTTGATGACGGATCACGCCGACAGTGCGCACCCCATTGCCCGAGATCGGGCTGGTGGTCAGTTCCAGTGACCGACGCGCGTAGCCGGGCGTGAGCGCGTTGGCGACGTTGCCAGACACGACCGCAGCGCCACGGCTGGCAGCTGTCAGACCGCCCAAAGCATTATGTAAAGCTGTCGACATGTTCATGGCGCCGCTCCTTTTTTAAGTCCGAAACCCGGTTTACCGTTTGAGGTTCGTTGTTTCCTGCAACATCTCATCCACGGTCTGGATCACCGTCGCGTTCGAGGAATACGCGCGCTGGGTTTGGATCAGCGATGTCAGCTCGGTCGCGACATCGGTTGTTGATTCCTCGCGCGCGAATGAGATCAGCGAACCAGTTGGGCCCTCACCCGCATTCCACAGGAAGAAGGTCCCACTATCGCGTGAGGGCGCGTAGGTCTGACTGTCCAGTGCTGTAAGGCCGTTGGGATTGGGGACATCCGCAAGCGGGATCTGGAACATACGGCGGCTGACGCCGGTATCATAAAGCGCGTAGACATAGCCGTTTTCATCCACCTGAACGCTGGTCATGGTGCCGACCGCAGCACCATCGCGCGTGATGGAAACCGGGGCGAAAGTGTCGGACAGTTGCGTGATGCCATCCGCGTCGCCGATCAAGCCAATGTTGACCTCGATCGGGCCGCCCGCCACATTGACAACAACACTGCCGGTGGCTGCATCGTAAGCGCCGCCCGAAACGGCCGTCACACTTGCCAATGTCCCCCCGGCTGTGCGGCTGTCGGTAAAGGTGAGTGTATATTCCCCGATCACGGCGCCGCCCGATGCCGAGTCGCGCAAGATCATTGTCCATTCATTGCTGGAGCCTGTTGCCGGGACGGTTGGAACCAGTTCGATATCAATACTCTCAGATTTGCCCAGATTATCAAAATACTCGACCGATAGAGGCTGCGTGTCGCCGGGTGCGCCAGCGTCGGTTGCTGTGGCGGGCAGGTTCATCCTCAGGTTCATTTGCGTTGTTGGCGCGCCCGACAGCTGATTGACGCTTAGCTGGACGGGCTCCAACGCTGCGGGCGTATCGCGTGGAACCGGGGGAATTGTACCGTCGGAGTTTGCTCGCCACCCCAGCAGAACCAGCCCGGATTCGGTTACCAGATAGCCTTGGTCATTGGTGCGAAACGAACCGGTCGTGGTCAGCAGCATCTCATTCGAGCCGCCCGCGATTTGCGAGCTAGAACGCACGGGCAGCATCCCACGGCCACGTACTGCCAGATCGGTTGAGTTGTTCGTTGTTACCAGTGAGCCGCGCTGGTCGATCATACGTTGGCTGGTGGTCCTAACCCCGCCGGCGGAATAGCTGCCGCCCTGACCCGAGGTGACCATGGAATGAAAATCTGTCTCAACCCGTTTATACCCGAACGTCGACGAGTTCGCGATATTGTCCGAAATCGTAGCCAGCCTGTTGGCATTGGCCTTCAGCGCGGCGACACCGGCATTCAGCGAAGAGGAAATTGTCATCGGCACGCCCTTCTGTTGCGTCATTCAGTGATGCAACAGCTAACGCACCGCCCTTAACAGCGCGCTAACAGGTAAAATGCGTTCTATCCTTTAGGGATCGCGCAGAAAAATCACCTCGATCCGGTTGTTGCGGGGGGCCATCGGGTCATCTCTGTGCAATTTACGGTCGGCATGGCCCGTCACCCGATCCAGCCGGGGTGGCGAAACGCCCTTATCCTGCAGCATTTGACGCATGGACTGCGCGCGCGATGTCGACACATCCCAGGCTGGATCATGGGCCAGAACCACCGGAGAGGCGCTGACATGGCCTTCTACCGCAATGGGGTTGGTGACCAGATCTGATGCGCGTGCGATCAGCAAGGCCAGCGCCCGCATCACCGGTGTGGGCTTGTTGGTACCCGATTCGAACAAGGGCTGATCTTCGGTATCGAACAGCTCGACGATCAGGCCCTGATCCGTCACACGCGTGACGATGTGTTTCAACAGCTTATCCGACACCACGCTTTCGCCCGTGCGACCCAAGAGTTGCGCCTCGAGTGTCGAGAAATCCCGTTTGGCCCCCCTACCATCGGCGTCTAAACCGGTGGTCCCGCGGGCCTTGCGCGCATCGGTCGGAAAGCGCGCGGTGGCCCCTTTGCCATCCATAACCAGAGTTTCTTCTGAAAATACACTGTTGCCGCCAAACGCCCCGTCACCCCCGCCTGAATCAGGGCTGATCGGGATAGCAGGCGAAAAGTAATCCGCCAGCCCCTTGCGTTGTGTTTCGGTCGTTGCGTTCAGCAGCCACATCAACATGAAGAAGGCCATCATGGCCGTGACGAAGTCCGCATACGCGACCTTCCACGCGCCGCCGTGGTGGCCATCGCCACCCGATACACGCTTCTTCTTGATGATGATTGGCGCCGCATTGGTCTGCGCACCCATCTCCACCACCTTTTTATCACCCGGATAAAGGTTTAGCAGCGCAGGTCTTAAGGCCTGTTTAATACTTAAAACTGTTCGGATTTCACCTTACGTCGGCAAGTTTGTTGAGGCGCGGCGCAGAATCAGGGATAGACGATTGAAGCTGTTTTCAATCCCCTCAGGATCGGCTTTCCCCAGGAAGTCATCCAACTCCTGATGCACCTTGACAGCCTGATCCAGTATTGGATCGGCGCCTTCGGTATATAGCCCCGCTTTGATCATCACTTCGGATTGTTCGTAGCTGCCGATCAGCTTGCGGGTTTCGGTGATCATCTGATTCTCGACCTCGGTCGCTGCCGCTGGGAGGGATCGAGACACTGACCGACTCAGATCAATCGCCGGAAAACGGCCGCGTTCGGCGATGTCACGGCTGAGCACGATGTGCCCGTCCAGCACCCCACGCAGAATGTCGGCGACGGGTTCGTCCATATCTGACCCGGCGACCAAAACGCTGAAGACGGCGGTGATGTCGCCTTGTTCAGGCGTGCCGGGGCCGGCGCGTTCGCAGAGCTTTGAGATGAGGGGCGTGACCGAAGGAGGGAAACCGCGCAGCGAAGGGGCTTCCCCCATCGCAACGGCAATCTCACGATGGGCCTCGGCAAAGCGGGTGACCGAGTCGGCCAGCAACAAGACGCTCAACCCCTGATCGCGCAGATGTTCGGCCACCAACATGGCCGACCAGGCACACCTCCGTCGCGCCAAGGCGGATTGATCTGACGTAGCTGCAACTACAACCGACCGTTTCATCGCCTCAGGGCCAAGCGCGTGGGTGACGAATTCATTCACCTCGCGCCCGCGCTCACCCACCAGGGCTACGACGACCACATCTGCCTGCAATGATCGTGCCAAGGTTGCCAGCAGGGTCGATTTCCCGACCCCCGAACCCGCGAACAGACCAATGCGCTGCCCGCGCACGATGGGCAGCATGGTGTTGAGCGCGGCAAGACCGGTCGCCATCCGGTCCCCCAATGGCTTGCGTTCAACAGCGGGGGGCGGGGGGTGCATGATGTCGCGTTCCTGCGTACCACCCAACAGCGGTTTGCCATCCAGCGGTTTACCGAACGGGTCGATCACACGGCCCAGCCAATGCATCCCGGGCGCAAAACCCGGCGATGGGTTCAGAATCACCCTGTCCCCCAGGCTCACCCCATCGGCTGCGCCACCGGGCATCATATGAATGTGGTCTGCGCCCACGTGCAGTACCTCGCCACCCAAATCGGGCCCGGATCGGCGGTGCAAGGTCAGCAAGTCTCCGATGCGGACCTGATGATTCAACCCACTGATTTCTATGGTGCCTTTCGCCACACCAGATACCAGTCCGACATGACGTACCGTGGTTATCCGGTCGAATTCGCATTTCAGAAGCATCGGGTCGAGGGCTGACATCGTGGGTTCTCCAACTGAGTTCTGAAAACTGTTTCTAAAGGAATCGGGGTTAAGCCTTGATTGAAATCGATCGAGGGAGAAGCCCCGATGTTCTATGACCTGAACGTCTTTAAGACAGCGCACGCTATGGCAACCCATGCCGGGCAACGGCAGGCTGTCATTGCGCGCAACATGGCCAATGCAGATACGCCGGGTTACCAGCCCCGCGATATCGAGGCCTTCAAATCAGCCTTCGAAAATACCAGTCCGCAAACTCAGATGATGGCCACGAGGCAGGGGCATTTGAATGGCGGCGGACTGGCAGGGCACAGCTGGGCCGAGTTCGCAGCCGACCCAAGTGGTGATCCGAACGGCAACGGCGTGTCCCTGGAAGAAGAGATGCTGAAAGCCGTCGACGTCAAGCGGCAGCATGATCGCGCGCTGGCAATCTATAAGTCCTCGATGAACATTCTGCGCACTAGTCTAGGCCGCGGATAAGAGGGGGGTGAGATGAGCGATTTTTCCCACTCCCTCACCGCCTCGGCCAGTGCTTTGCGAGCACAGGCGGCCCGACTGCGCCATGTCTCCGAGAATATCTCGAACGCGGATACGCCTGGGTACCGACGTAAGACGGTGCCGTTTGAAACCGTACAGCAGGACGGCAAAGCCATGGTGCAGGCCGGGCGCGTGCAACTGGATCGCCGTGATCTGCAGCGTGTGCACGACCCAAGCCATCCCATGGCGGATGAAAGCGGTCATTATCTGGGCTCAAACGTCGATCTGATGATCGAAATCGCTGACGCGCGCGAAGCGCAGCGCAGTTACGAGGCCAACCTCAAGATGTTCGATCAGACGCGCAAAATGTCGTCGTCGCTAATGGAATTACTCCGGAAATAAAGGAACGCCAGAATGGATATCCGATCCCTGACCGCCGCGCAGAACTATGCTGGCGCACGCCCCGCCACCCAGGCTGACCCCGATCACGGCGCCATCGCGCAGGGGATGCGCACGTCCTTTCAGGACTTTGCGGCCACGCTGAAACTTAGTGAGCAGATGTCTCAGGCCGCAATGACAGGACAAGCGGACCCACATGCGCTGGTGCAGGCACTGGCGCAAACCGAACTGGCCGTCGAAACCGCCGTTATCGTGCGCAACAAGGTGGTTGAAGCCTATCAAGAAATCCTGCGGATGCCGGTCTGAGCGATGCTGAGCGAAGGTCTGTTCTATGACATCGTGCGTCAGGCGTTGTGGATCGCGGTGATCACCTCGGTCCCCATCCTGGCTGTGGCGCTGGTGTCGGGGCTGGTCATTGGCCTGTTCCAAGCGCTGACCTCGGTCCAGGAAATGACCCTGACCTTCGTGCCCAAGCTGATCGCCATTGTCGTCGTGTTCTGGATTTCCATGGGCTTCATGACCCAGACTCTTGTCACCTTTTTTTCGGGCACTCTGGTGCCGCTGATCGCCGGAGGTCGCTGATGGACACCGCCTATGTCACCTTATCCCGTCAATCCGGGCTGATGAATGAAATGCGGTTGGTGGCGAACAACATCGCCAATGCCAATACCACCGGCTATCGCCAGCAGGGGCTGGTGTTCTCGGAATTCATCCGCGATATGCCCAACGCGCCGTCCTTGTCCATGAGCCGGGCCGAGGCGCGCAACACCTCCTTGCAGCAAGGGGTGTTGACCGAGACCGGGGGGCAGTTCGACTTTGCCATCGAAGGCGAGGGATTCTTCATGCTCGAAACGCCCGAAGGCAATCGCCTGACGCGGGCGGGCAGTTTCACACCAAATGCGCAGGGTGATCTGGTGGCCGCGGATGGCTCGGCCGTGCTGGACAGCAATGGCTCACCCGTTTTTATCCCCCCGGATGCGGTGAGCATCGATGTCGGCGCGGATGGAACGCTCAGCGTGAATGGGCAGTTGCTGGGGCAGATCGGTATCTATCGGGTGGCCGATCCCGAGACTTTGGTTCGTGAGGGTAACACGCGTTTTCGGCCTCAGGGCGATGTTGATCCTGTCGATGAGCCGGTTGTCCTGCATCGCTTCCTGGAAGGCTCCAACGTTAATGCGGTCGAACAAGTCACGCGCCTGATCGAGATTCAGCGCGCCTATGAGCTGGGCCAAAGCTTTCTGGAAACCGAGGATGCGCGCGTGCGCGGGGCCCTCGACGCGCTGATGCGCTGACCTGAACAAGGAGAAATTGATATGCGTGCTTTGAAAATCGCAGCCACGGGCATGACGGCGCAGCAAATGCGGGTAGAAACGATCTCGAACAACCTCGCCAATATGAACACCACCGGTTACAACGCCCGCCGTGCGGAATTTGCCGATCTGCACTATCAGCAGATGGCGCGCGCTGGCGCGGTCAATGCATCGGACGGAACGGTTTTGCCGACCGGCATCCAGTTGGGTCTGGGCGTCCGACCCGCCGCTGTCACGGTGCAACTGGCGCAAGGCGCGATTTCGGCTACAGGCAGCGATCTGGACGTTGCTATCGAAGGGCGCGGTTATCTTGAAGTGACGCTGCCGAACGGTCAGTCCGCTTTCACGCGCGATGGCAGCCTCAAGCGATCCGCCGAAGGGCTGATCGTCACGTCTGACGGGTTTGCCGTGGCACCTGAGATCACGATTCCTGATGACGCACGGTCGATCTCGATCAACGCATCCGGTGAAGTCTACGCCTATTTCGACGATACGCCCGAAGGGCAGTTGCTGGGTGAGTTTTCACTTGCCAGTTTCTCCAATGCCAAAGGGCTTGAGGCGATCGGAAGCAACCTGTTTAAGGAAACTGAAGCCTCGGGCGCACCAATCCAGGGTGTGCCTGGCGAGGATGGGCTTGGCACCTTGCGGCAGGGATACCTTGAAGACAGTTCGGTTGATGCTGTGCGTGAGGTGACCGAGCTGATCGAGGCGCAGCGTGGCTATGAGATGAACGCCAAGGTTATCACCGCCGTCGATCAGATGATGAGCGCCACAACACAGGTGCGCTGATGAGGGGTCTTGGTCTGATCTTCCTGATCGCGGCGCCGATAACTGCACTTGCGGATATCGTGGTTCCGACCCGCACGATACGCGCGAAAGAGGTCATCTCGGCCGCCGATCTGGAATTGAAGCATACCGACATCCCCGGTGCTGTAAGCGACCCTGCAGAGTTGATCGGGTTTGAGGCACGGGTCGCCCTGTATCCGGGCCGACCGGTGCGCGCAGCAGATGTCGGCCCACCGGCCATCGTGGATCGGAATGATCTGGTGGTCTTGGTTTTTAATCGGCAACCCCTGTCGATCAGCACCGAGGGGCGTGCCCTTGGGCGCGGCGCCGTGGGTGAGCGTATCCGGGTCATGAACCTGTCGTCCCGCACAACGGTCACCGGTCTGATCCGGCCCGATGGTCAAATCGAGGTAAAGTAATGTCTGGACTGTCTAAACCCTTTCTGCTGACGATTTTCGCGCTTTCGGCCTGCAGCCGTTTTGATCACTTGGGAAAACCGCCCAGCTTTACACCCAAAGACGACTCACCCGAGCAGGTGGCGATGCTGTGGCCCGGATTGCCCTTGCACACCCAGACCCAGCGCGCGGTGGATAGATCATCTCTTTGGAGTGGTGGCCAGCAATCCCTGCTGGGTGATCAAAGGGCGATCAAGAAAGGCGATATTCTGACGGTCGTCATTGAGCTGGACGAGGAAGCAGAGTTCTCGAACAATACCAGCCGCTCGCGTTCGGGTTCGGAATCCCTTGAGGTTCCCAACTTGTTCGGCCTGCCCCAGCGCGCGGAAGACCACTTGCCCGAAGGGGTAACATTGGAAGACGCGGTTGGGATTGAATCCGATTCCGCCAGTTCTGGCCGAGGATCGGTCCGGCGAAACGAGAAGCTGACCTTGCGGGTCGCCGCCACCGTACTTGATGTGTTGCCGAACGGTGTTTTGTCGATATCGGGATCGCAGGAACTGCGGGTCAACTTTGAATTGCGAGAGCTTTTGGTTGCTGGCTATGTCCGCCCCCAAGATATCTCGCGCAAAAATGAGATCACCTATGACAAAATCGCGTCCGCGCGCGTGTCTTACGGTGGACGCGGCCAGATCACCGATGTTCAGCAACCGCGCCTGGGTCAGCAAGTGCTCGACTCGCTCTTGCCATTCTGAGGATCGCAGATGACGAAGATCTTGCTTCCAGTCGTGTTTCTTGCGCTGGGTCTGGGCGCCGGAATTGGCGCCGGGATGTTCCTGATGCCTGAAAAAGCACCCGAGGTTGTTTCCGAGGATAAAGAGACCAAGGAAGAGCCAGATAAAGGCGACAAGAAAGACAAAAATGATAAGAAAAAAGCGTCGAAAAAACCTTCGAAGGATGATGAACTGGGTGGTTTTGAGTATCTAAAACTGCCCAAACAGTTTGTTGTTCCTGTGGTCAAGGATGATCAGATCACGGCGATGGTAACAATGTCTCTCAGCATTGAGGCTGATCCGGCCATCACAGAGACCTTCTATGCCATCGAACCCAAGCTGAGAGACAGGTTTTTGCAGGTGCTTTTTGATCATGCCAATACCGGTGGCTTTGACGGGATATTCACCGAGTCGGACAATCTAACCGTTTTGCGCAAAGCGCTGCTGGAGGTTGCGCGCAAGGATTTGGGATCGGATGTCTCTCAGGTGTTGATCATGAGCGTGAACCGGCAAGATAGCTGAACCCGCTCCGGCCTGACCAGTCCCGGTCAGGCCTTCAAAGGTTCGAGCGCGTCTTGTTTTTTGCCTTTTACTGCACATCCCGCATGGTCTTGGATACAGATGCGATGGCCTGCTGGCGCCCAAAGGCAGTTCGAAGCTGTTCCATAGCGGCCAGTTTCTGTGCACGCACACGGGCCAGCTCCATGTTTAACTGGCGGCGCGTCGCGGACTCCCAGGCATTCCAAAGGATATCCGTTCCCGTAACACGGTAGCCTTCGGTCCCTGCGCTGTGCTGTCGTGCCTGTGTCACCTGATGGTCCAATCGCACCAACTGCTTCTGTACCTGTGCTTCTGCTTCGATCACCGGGCGCATTGCCTGATGTTGCTTCTGGAACATCGCATCGGTTGCCATTTGCAGGGCCGAGAGCTTTTTGAGGTTCATCGGATCTGACCTTTCGCCCGTTTGCGCATTGCTTCGGCAAATCGGATCGCAGCCGCGACGGGGCGGTAGTGTTCCTCTGGAACTTCTTGGCCGATTTCCACCGTCGCATGCAGGGCACGGGCTGTTGGTGGGTCTGAATGGATGGGAATGCCTGCCTCACTGGCGGCGGATCTGATTGCAGCTGCAACCTCATCCACGCCTTTGGCCACGCAAACCGGTGCAGAGCCTGGCGTGCGCGACCATTTGAGGGCTACAGCGAAATGGGTCGGGTTGACGATGATGACATCCGCCGAGGGTACGTCAGACATCATCTGGTTGGTTGCAATTTCCTGAGCGCGTTGACGCCGCTGCTGTTTCACATGCGGATCACCTTCGGCATCCTTGGTTTCATCCTGTATCTCTTTGCGGGACATGCGGTTTTTGCGCATATGCTCGGCATATTGCCAAATGTAGTCGATGACGCCGATGGCCAGCGCGATAGTGATCACGATGAATAGAAACCGAAACAAAAGGTTCATCATCAGCAGGATCGACGATTTCGCAGGCGCTGCACTAGCTGAAACGATCTCGGTCAAGTTCGCTTTCAGGAACAAGGCCAGGCAGGTGCCGTAGATCAGCAGTTTCGAGAAGCTCTTGGCAAACTCGAACAACCCGCCGCGTCCGAACTTGTTCTTTGCATTCGATACGATTGAAATGCGCGATAACTTGGGTTTCAGTTTGGTTGGCGCAAAGATCAGTGCGCGCTGGGCGATCAGGCTTAGCAGGACAGCTGCCGCAGGGATCGCAAAAAGTAGCGACACTGGCATCAAAGCACTTCGCAATAGTCCGGCTACCGGTGCGGTGGCGGGTCCGGTTGTCAGTAACTGAGCCAATGTGTCCGATTGATCAATCATGACCATAAACATCGTGCCCAGATGCTGGGCCGTGTATTGACCGGCGGCCAACAGCGCAATGATCAGGCCGGTATAGCCGGCGACCACGGAGAGGTCGCTGGATTTTGCCACCTCTCCTTTTTCGCGTGCTTTTTGCAGCTTCTGCGGGGTGGGCTCAAATGACTTGTCGCTGTCATCATCCGATGCGCTCATGGTGTTCCCCTCGCCGGGTTGATCAGAAAGCCGTTCAGGGCGTCAGACCAGACTGACAGGATCAGCGGCGCACCAGCAAAGAGCAGAAACAGGCCCGCGAAGGTGATCGCCGGCGCCCCGACAAAGGCGACCATAAGCTGCGGCATCGCGCGGTTGATGACGCCCAGAGCCAGGTTGTAGATCAGCGAGGCGATCACGAACGGGGCCGCCAATGCAAAGGCGAGGTTGAAACTGGACGAGATCTGAGCGACCCCCCATCGCGATAGGTCCGAAGGGGCGGGAAGGCTGCCCATTGGGAACATCGCATAGCTGTGGATCAGGAACTGGGCAGCGCGGATATGCAGCCCCAGAATGACCGCCAGGGTCAGCCCGGCCAGCATCAGAAAGTACCCCATCGCTGGTAGAGGGTCAGCCGCGCCGCCCAGCAATTGCGACAGCGATGTGGATTGCGCGGCGATGGCTCCGGCGGTTTGTAAGGCCAGAACAAACAGGCGCAGCCCGATACCAAGGACCATTCCGGCCAAAACCTCCGTCCCCACCAGGCGCACCATAGGCAGAAAACCGGGTGCAAGGTCTGGTGGCTGAACGGCCGGTAAGATGATCAGTGTGAAGGCAATCGAAATGCCCAGCTTCACACGCACTGGAATGCTGCGTTCGCCGAAAGCGGGCAGCAGAGATACAAAGGCAGAAACCCGCAGAAAGACCGAAAACAAATGCCACAGATTTTGGCCGATCTGCCCTAATAGTTCTGGTGGTAAGGCGATCATGCAGGAATGGTTCCGACCAGGGACGGACGAGCCTCCAGCCCGATCTCTTCAAACGACAGAACCGGGTTTGCAATGCCCCGCGCTTGCATGATTGTGCGCAGCAACCGGCGGCGGCGGGTCGAGGTAACGACGGCCGGGAACAGCCCGCTATCTGCGGACTTTGCAACACTGCTGACCACGCCATCGGCCAGTTTGTTGAACAGATTGGGAGGCAGCGCGACATCCGGCCCGGCATTGGGGGCGTCGATCTGGTAGCTGGCGAACGTATCCTCCCACTCCGGCGCCAGTTGGATCAGGGGGATCGATCCGTCCTCGCGCTTTATTTCGGCGACCAGTTGGAAGCCCAGCCGCTGGCGGACAATCTCGCAAATCCCTTCGGGTTGGGTGGTGGTCAGCCGTGCCTCGGCCACGCTTTCCAGGATCAGGGCCATGTTGCGGATTGAGACACGCTCGTCCAGCAACAGGCGCAGCACTGCGTGCAACGTGTCGATTGGCACTCTGTCCGGGATCAGCTCATCCAATAGTTTCTTGTTGGCCTCAGCCCGAACCGGATCGCTCAGCCGGGTCATTTCTGAGAGAAGGCGCCGCAGCGATTTCAGCGTCAACAGGCGCGAGAAGTTCTGTTTGATGATCTCCAGCAGATGGGTCGCCAGAATCTCGGGCGGTGAGACGATGGTGGCGCCGCTGAGCGCGGCGTCCTCCTGATCTTTGGGCAAAATCCAGCGCGCCGGAGCGCCATAAACGGGCTCGGTCACATCATTACCGTCGGGCAGCAGGTCAAACCCGTCCTGCACCAGCGCCAAAACCAGATCGGGGTTCAACACCCCGTGCGCTTGTTCCACGCCCTGTATTTTGATCAGATAGGTTCCGGTTGGCAGGTCGGCGCGGTCGGTCAGGCGAATTTCGGGTAGGATCAAGCCGAAGGTTGAGGCGACATAGGTCCGCATATTGGCGATCCGCGCGTCCAACCCAGTGCCTTGGTTCAGTACCATGCTGACAAGATCGGGCGCAAATTCCAGATGGACATCGTCGAGGTCCAGAATATCCCCGATGGCCTGCGATACCGGTGCGTCTGCCTCGTTTGATTGAGGTTCTGGCACAAGTGCCGCTGCCTTCTGGCTGCGATGCACGTGATACGCCGCATAGCCCAGCACGCCCGCGCCCAGGATAAACGGCAAGAACGGCAGGCCCGGCACCAGGGCAAACAGAACCATCAGCACTGCCACGGTGGCGAGTGCCGCTGGATGCTTGCCCAGTTGTGAGAAAATCGCGTTGTCGGTGGCCCCTTGGGTGCCCCCGCGTGCCAACAAAAGGGCAGAGGCGATTGAGATGATCACGGCTGGGATTTGCGAGACCAGCCCGTCGCCAACGGTAAGGATGGCATAGGTCTCGAACGCGGACGTCACTGGCATCCCATGCACGATCACGCCCATCACTAGGCCCATGACAAGGTTCAGAAGCGTGATCAGAAGCCCGGCAACCGCATCCCCTTTGACGAATTTTGAGGCCCCATCAAGCGAGCCGAAGAAGGTGGTTTCCTGCTGCTCGCGCTCGCGCCGTTCCTTGGCTTGCTGATGGTCGATGGCCCCAGCGGACATGTCGCTGTCGATGGCCAGCTGTTTGCCAGGCATTCCGTCCAGTGCGAAACGCGCGCCAACCTCGGCCATGCGGGCGGCACCTTTGGTGATGACCATGAAGTTCACGATCAGCAGCACTCCGAAGACCACAAGACCCAGAAAGATGCTGCCGCCCATGACGAAATTGGCAAAGCCTTCAATCACATCCCCGGCGGCGTTGGGCCCTGTGTGGCCCTGACCGATGATCAGCTTGGTCGATGAGACGTTCAGTGAAAGTCGCAGCATGAGTGAAGCCAACAGGATCGTTGGGAAGGACGAGAAATCCAGCGGACGCTCAATGAATAGGGTCAGCGTGAAGATCAGGATCGCCAGTGCGAAAGAGGCGGCCAGCCCCACGTCCAGCACCCAGGCGGGCATGGGCAGGATCATCATGACGATGATGGTCATCAGCGCCAGCGCCAGCAATACTGTAGGTGAGAACAGGGATCGGGCGTCGATCTTAAGCAAGCTGAACTCCTAGTTGAAGGCGATGAAGGCCGTGGCGGACGCGCCGCTGGGGACCAGTGATCCCAGCATGCCCTGCCCCGATTGCGCGGGCTGAAGCGGGATCAGAGGGGCGGCAGAGCCGGAGAATGGATCACGCGACATCCCTGTAGCTTGTGCCGCTGCCGCAGTATCCAACTGGGCCAACACAGTTTGGAACCGGCCTTTGTAGGCGCGTGCCAGTTCGGGTTTGCGCGAATGATAGGCCCCTGCAGCGGCGGGCCAGGAGCCCAGCTCGGCATACAGGTCCTTCAGAAACCGTGCGGCATAAAGGGCGTTTTCATCCGGGTTGAACATCGCGTCGATGGAGCGGAAAGCGGTGCCGTGCCAACGATAGTTGAGCTGGAAACACCCGACATCAAAACTGCGCTTGCCCGCTTTGAACACGTTGAACACATAAGACTTGGCTTCGATCTCCGAGTCGAACCAAACCCCTTGCCCTTCGACATTGATGGTCCAGGGCCAAGGGGTGTAGTGGCCGCCAAAGCTGCGGCCGGTTTCAACCCGCGTGATCGCGCGCAGCACATCCAGTGGTACATCTTCGGTCACTGACGCCCTGCGTGCCGCCTGATCGCAGACATCGCCGGTGCGCGCATCGGGCAGAGCAAAACCCGCTTGTGCGATCAGCACGTGCGTCAATACAAGAGAAAGGGAAAATAAGCGCGTTGGCATTCTGCCGGTCCGGGATTCTGATCTGTCCCGGCCAAGCTAGCCAAGTATTGGTTTACAGGCGGTTATCGGCGGCTCATTTTCGGTCGATGCGCCGACCGAACACCACGCTAGTATTGGTGCGCAACACGCCGGGGATTTTGGCCAATTCATCGACCAGAATATCCAGATCTTCGATCCGGGGAGCCTCGGCCGACAGCAGCAGGTCAAACTCGCCATTGATGGACAGGCAACGCTTGACCTCGGGGTAGGTTTCCAGCCGCTTGATGATACGGACGGTTTCCTTTTGCTGCACCTCAAGCAGCACAACCACCTGCACCCGAGGCGCGTCATCGGCTGTGTTCAATACAACGGAATAGCCCGCAATCACCCCGCGTTCTTCCATGCGTTTTATCCGCTCGTGGACTGTGGTGCGGGCCAGACCCAGCTTTGCTGCGATGGTTGTTGTCGTATCACGGGCGTTGTGTTGCAGGGCGGCGATGATGCGGCGGTCAATCTGATCCATGAGGTCTCCGGCATGGGGTCACACTGGTGTAAAGCAGGTTGGCACCGGGGCTCAAGGCTTCTGCGCCGCTTGGAGATGTTCGGAGCGTGGCCAGATCCACAGGGCGATGACTAGGCCAAGACTGGCAGCGCTGGCCATGCCAGCCAGAGCGATTGTTGCCCCAAACCGAGTCATCAGCCAGCCGGCCAGCGGGTACAGCACCAGCCAACACGCATGGGTAAGTGTGAATTGGGCGGCGAAGGCAGCGGGGCGATCCTCGGGACTGGCCGATCGGGTCAGCAAACGGCCTGAGGGGGTCATGGACATGGAATACCCGAACCCGGCCAGCACCCAAAGCCCGGTCAGCATGGGCAGCGTCACGATTGTGGAGCTTGATACAAAAGCTGCAAGCACCATCGTGGTCGTGCCAATTGTAGCGCCAGTCGACATGACCCGTCGATCCGGCACCCGATCCAACAAGGGCGGTAACAGAAACGCTGCGATCATCGATCCTCCGCCGAATCCCGCAAGGGCAATGGCTACGGCACTTTCGGACAGGCCCAGATCGGATCGCACCAGGACCACCGTATTCACGATGACCATCGAACTGATCGCCGCAGCGCACCAACTGAGCGCCAGCAGACCGCGCAGGCGGGGTGTCGCCAGATAGAGGCGGATACCGCGTGTGGTCCGGTCATAGATGCCTGTTCGTCCCGATGGCTTGGGCGATGGCAGGATGACCGAGAGCACAAGAAGGGCCGAGGCGACAAAGCCCAGGCTTGTGCCCAGAAACAGAGTGTTGAAGCTGACAAACAGCAACAAAAGCGCCGCCAGCATCGGGCTGAGCAGGCTTTCAAGGTCATAAGCCAGCCGCGACAGAGACAGCGCGCGGGTATAGTCGTGCTCATCCGTCAAAACGTCCGGGATCGTGGCCTGAAAGGCCGGGGTGAATCCCGCCGAGGCCGATTGCAGGACAAAGATCAGGACAAAGACCTGCCAGACATCCGTGACAAAGGGCAGGCACAGGGCGACCCCTGCGCGAACAAGGTCAAGAGCCACCAGCAGTTTGCGCCGATCAAGCTGCTCGGCAATGGCTGCCGCCAGTGGAGCGATGGTCACATAAGCGATCATCTTGATGGTCAGCGCTGTGCCCAGAACAAGCCCCGCAGCCTCACCCGCCAGATCATAGGCCAGAAGGCCAAGCGCGATGGTGGCCAGCCCGGTTCCGGTCAGTGCAACGACCTGCGCCGCCAGCAGATGACGATAGGTTCGGTTGTGCAGGATACTGAGCATGGGTCAGAGATGTCCCTAGGGCGCGGCTGGTTTCAAGTGCCCCTATCGTACTCGGTCAAGGTACGACTGTCGGGCAGATTGGCCGATATGTGCCACTATCCAACAATTTAGGCGAATAACAAGGCGCGTTGACCTTACAAGCCGGACGGCGTTGAGTTTGGCAGCCAAACCGCCTATCTCGGGGTGCGAGACCGCACAAAGGACAATTCCGTGGCGAACCACCTGTATAAGAACGACCTGCCGGACGGGCTGGACCTTGGGCCTGTCGTGGCCATCGACTGTGAAACCATGGGGCTGAACCCGCATCGGGATCGCCTGTGCGTGATCCAGATGTCCGGAGGGGACGGCAACAGCCACATCATTCAAGTTGAAAAGGGGCAGACCGAGGCTCCGAACCTGTGCGCCATGCTGGAGAATCCCAATGTGTTGAAACTGTTCCACTTTGGTCGGTTTGATATCGCGGCGATGTATCATGCGTTTGGGGCGCTGGCGGCTCCGGTTTACTGCACCAAAATCGCCAGCCGTCTGGTGCGCACCTATACCGACCGTCACGGGCTTAAGAACCTCTGCCAGGAACTGATCGGCGTCGACATCTCGAAACAACAGCAGATGAGCGATTGGGGCGCGGAAACCCTGACCGAGGCGCAGTTGGACTATGCCGCGTCAGACGTTCTGTACCTGCATCAACTACGCGATGCTTTGGATGGGCGTCTGGCCCGCGAAGGCCGGACCGAGATGGCGCAGGCCTGTTTTGATTTCCTGCCGATGCGTGCGAAACTTGACCTCGCAGGCTGGCCCGAAACGGATATTTTTGCGCACTCATGACCGACACCGAAGCTTTCCTGAAGACAGCCCGACAGGTTGTCACCGATGAGGCCCGCGCGCTTGATGTGTTGGCCGACAGTTTGGATGCGCATTTTGCCGAAGCGATCCAGATGATCTTGCAGGCCACGGGCCGTCTGATCGTCAGCGGGATCGGTAAATCCGGCCATATCGGTCACAAGATCGCAGCAACTCTGGCCAGCACGGGCACGCCTGCCTATTTCGTGCATCCAGCTGAGGCGAGCCATGGCGATCTGGGCATGGTGTCCAAAGGCGATGTGGTACTGGCGATCTCCAACTCTGGCGAAGCGCCGGAATTGGCTAATCTGTTGGCCTTTACCCGCCGGTTCGGCATTCCGCTGATCGGCCTGTCCAGCAAGCCTGAGAGCTCATTGATGAAGCAGGCCGATGTGCATTTGCTGATCCCGTCAATGGGTGAGGCTTGCGGGTTTGGTATGGTGCCTTCGATCTCGACGACTTTGACTCTGGCCATGGGCGATGCGCTGGCGATTGCGTTGATGAAGTACCGGGATTTCAAGCCCGAGAACTTTCGCGACTTTCATCCTGGCGGCAAGCTCGGCGCGCAGCTGAGCAAGGTGCGAGACCTGATGCATACGGATATGCCGGTTGTGACCTCGGATACACCGATGAGTGATGCCCTGCTGGTGATGAGCCAAAAAAGCTTTGGCGTAGTGGGGGTCACGGATAAGGCTGGCCGCCTGCTGGGCATTGTCACGGATGGTGACTTGCGGCGAAACATGGATGGTTTGTTGGAGAAATCCACCCAAGAGGTGATGACCCGCGACCCGATGACGATCGCGCCCAATGCCTTGGCCGAAGAAGCGGTGGCCATCATGAATGACCGCAAAATCACCTCGCTTTTCGTGGTTGATCCCGACGCAGATGGGCAGGCGCAGGGGCTACTGCATATTCACGACTGTCTGCGCGTCGGTCTGGGTTAAGGAGAGGCTAAGGTGGACCGCTATTCCCGCATGGTACAGTTCCTGAAGGTTCTGTTGCCGCTTGCGGCCATTTTAATGCTATCCACCGTATTCCTTCTGTCGCGCAGCATTGAAACCAATGTCTCGGGTCCGTTTACGCAGCAGGACATTGATGCGCGTCTGGCCGAACAAGTGGTCACGCAACCGGATTATCGCGGCACTACCCGCAAAGGCGAAGACGTGCAGATCGGCGCTACAAAGGCAACGCAAGGCACCGAAGGGTCGATGCCGACGGCCTCGGAGTTTCGTGGCCGGTTTGGGTTGCTAAGCGGCGGCGCAATCACGCTGGATTCCAATTCAGGTATGATCCGCCCCGACAAAGGCACAGCGACCTTTGTGGGTGATGTGGTGATCAGGACCGCAGATGGGATCGAAGTCACCACCGATTTGTTGAACACCGCTTTGGATGAAATCCGGGGCGATACGCCTGGTCACGTGAACGGAACCGGTCCCATCGGTGATTTTTCCGCCGGTCGCATGACCTTTGGGGCGGAAAAAAAGGACGGCCCGGTCCATATTCTTTTTACAGACGGCGTGAAGCTGGTGTATGAGCCTCAGAAAGCAGAAAGATAACCTGTGTTTGATTTTCGTTTCGTCCTTTTGAGTTTTGCGCTTGTAACAGGTGCTGTTTCTGCAACTGCACAGCAGGCGCAGGTGGCTTTTGGGGCCACGCGCGCGGACCCGACCCTGCCGGTCGAGGTGACCTCGGAAACCCTGAATGTGAACCAACAGGATGGCTCGGCCGAGTTTGTCGGTAATGTGGTTGTCGTGCAGGGTGAAATGCGGCTGACGGCCGAGCGGGTTCTGGTCATCTACAACCAGGAAAGATCCGCCATCGATCGGCTGGAAGCGACCGAGAACGTGGTTTTGGTCAGCCCGCCCGACGCTGCCGAAGGCGATTGGGCTGAATACACCATCGACAGCGGCGTGATCGTAATGCGGGGCAATGTGTTGCTGACCCAGGGCCCCAGCGTGATCAGTGGCGATCAGATGAATGCAAACCTGACCACAGGTACTGCAACCATGACAGGCCGGGTCAAAACGATCCTGCAGCAGGGGAACAACTGATGGTGCGTCCCCAACTGTCGGTCGCCGAAGGCAATTCCGGGCTTCGGATCGAAAAGCTGCGCAAATCCTACCGGAAGAAATCCGTTATCCGCGATGTGTCGATGACGCTTGACCGGTCCGAAGTTGTGGCACTTTTGGGCCCAAATGGGTCAGGCAAAACCACGACATTCTATTCTGTGGCCGGGCTGGTCTTTCCCGAAGCAGGCACAGTGACGATTGACGGCCAGAATGTCACCACCTTGCCAATGTACCGTCGCGCGCGGATGGGGATCGGATATCTGCCGCAGGAGATGTCGATTTTCCGCGGCATGAGTGTCGAGGACAACATCGCCTCGGTTCTCGATATCACCGTCAACCATGCGCACCGCCGCAAAGAGCGGCTGGAAGAACTGCTTTCAGATTTTTCCATCGAACATCTGCGCCGCGCGCCCGCGCTGGCTCTGTCCGGCGGCGAGCGGCGCCGGGTTGAGATCGCGCGCTGTCTGGCGGCTGACCCAAAATATCTGCTGTTGGACGAACCTTTTGCAGGTGTGGACCCGATCAGTGTGGGCGATATTCGCCATCTGGTCGCGGATTTGAAAAAGCGAGGGATTGGGGTTTTGATCACCGATCACAACGTCCGTGAAACGCTGGAAATCGTTGATCGCGCCTATATCCTGCATGACGGTCAGGTTCTGATGTCCGGCACGCCGGGCGAAGTGGTGGAAAACGAAAACGTGCGCCGCGTTTATCTGGGTGAAAACTTCCGTATTTCATAGGCTTGCGCGGAATTGCGCCGGGTGCATGGCGGAAATCGCGTATATACGCTCTTGTTTTGATTGACTCTTCCGCCGCCTCTTGGCTCAATTGGGTCATGGCATTTATTCGGTTCCAGACTGGATCTCGATGTCCCTTCCCCGAAGGGTCGGGTCAACAGCAACCGATCAGAATGTCGATACCCCCCACCCGATAAAAACAAGCACGTTGCGCGACGCAACGTCAGAATGGGTGTGAATTGTGAAGGAGATCACATGCGTTACCAAATCAGCGGAAAACAGATCGACATCGGCGCGGCCCTGCAAAACCACGTGCAGACCGAGCTGGGCGAGGTCGTTGGCAAATATGCCCAGCGTCCAACTGACGCCAATGTCGTCTTTTCCCGTTCAGCGCATGAATATGTTTGCGAAACCACTGTCCATTTGTCGACGGGCCTGACGGCGCAGGCCAAGGCCCATGCAACCGAGATTTACGCAGCGTTCGAGGGGTGCTGCGACAAGATGGAAACACAATTGCGCCGCTACAAGCGCCGTTTGAAAGACCATCACAAAGATCGGTCCGAGCCGGTTGAACTCTTTGGAGCGTCCTCTTATATCCTCGCCTCTGACGAATCGGACACGGCTGATGAACCCGAATCGCTGCAGCCCATGATTGTGGCTGAGATGGAAACAAAGATCCCATCGCTCAGCGTCGGTGAGGCCGTTATGCAAATGGAACTTGCTGGCGCCCCGGTGCTGGTGTTCAGGAATGAAAACAAGGATGGATTGAATGTCGTGTATCGTCGGGATGACGGTAACATCGGCTGGATCGATCCTTAACAGGCAAGATTAAAAGGCGGGGCCCCGCATTTGCCGGGCCCGCTACGGAGCATGATCATGGAGCTTTCGAGCATTCTGAAGCCCGAAGCAGTACGTGTTTTGTCAGCAGCTTCCAGCAAGAAGCGGCTGTTTCAGGAAATCGGTGAGGTCGCTTCGGCGACGCTGGGTCTTGAAGCCCAGTCCATCGTTGATTGCCTGCTTGAACGTGAAAGCCTTGGCCCAACAGGTGTTGGCCATGGCGTGGCTTTGCCGCATGCGCGCCTGCCCGAGATAGCTGGCGTATCCGGCGTATTTGTAATGCTGGAAAAACCGATCGATTTTGGATCGGTGGATCGTCAGCCGGTGGACATCGCCTTTTCTTTGTTCGCCCCCGAAGAGGCGGGCGCAGATCATCTGAAGGCATTGGCCCTTGTGTCTCGTACCCTGCGTGACAGTTCGGTCTGTGCAAAGCTGCGGGCCAACCCTGATCCGGTCAAGCTTTATGCTATCTTGACCGAAGCACAGTCGATGCAAGCTGCTTAAAGACCTGATGGAAATAAAAAAGCCCCCGAAATTCGGGGGCTTTTTTGTTGAGGGTATTCGCGGATCAGCCGCCAGCACCCATTTCCAGCGTCCACCAGATTTTCCCGCCATTTTCCTGATGCCAGGCGAAACCCATCTGGGTCGCCTTGGGGTCCATGATCACCGCGCGTGGGCCTGATTCCTGCATCCAGGCGGCAAGGGTTTCGGTTTCGGTTTCGTAGGTTTCCGAGATCGCTTCGCCCAGGAAAGTCCCAAAGTATCCAACGCGCACGGCACGGTCGATGGGCGAAGATCCGTCAGATCCGAAATGCCAAGGCCGATTCTGCCGGGCCATATCCTTGGAATGGGTCGCTGCAGCCGCATTGAGTTGCGCATTCAACTGCACGGCCTGTAGCCCTTGCGCCTGGCGCAGTGCATTGACCGAATCCAGCATCCGGAATTGCAGTTTTTCAGGGTTGCCGCGGATTTTATATACAGTGGGCAAAGGACGGCCATCAGCACCCAAGGTGGTGGACTGAGGGGTGGTGCATGCCGCCAGCGCGACAAAGCAAAGCAAGAGTAAAGAAACGATACGCGTCATGATCGACCTGATGTTTGTGTCGTTTACGGGCATACCGTGCCAGACGTCGCGGGGCAAACGCCCAATGTCACAGGGCCGCATGATTCTGCCGGTTTGATTTGCGACTGAAGCATTCTGGCAATAGAATGCCCAAAATTTCAGAACTCGCCCTCGCAAAGGACCGCACTCATGGTCAAGAAACGCATTTCCCCTCAGACCCGCCGAGGTTTCCTGTCTGGCGCGGCTGCCTTGGTGGCAAGCCCGGCGCTAGCGCAATACATTCCTGGCGATCCGTTGCGTCCAGCGCCCGAGCCCGAAGCCGCTGTGCGTCGCAATGTTTCGGGATTCCGTGCGCTGGACTGGCAGCCCTATTTCTCGAACACCAGAAACGGGGCCATTCTGGTCGATACGGTGTCACGGGCGCTGCATTATTGGTCAGATGACCAAACTGTGTACAAACTCTACCCGTCATCGGTGCCGTTGACCGAAGAAATGACCCGCCGAGGCCGTACCAGCGTCATCCGCAAGGTCGAGGGTCCAAGCTGGGCACCGACCCCTTCGATGAAGAAGCGGAATCCTGAATGGCCTGACTATATCCCGCCTGGGCCGGATAACCCATTGGGAACACATGCTTTATATCTGGGGTGGAAGTACTATCGCATCCACGGAACGCATGACACGCGCAAAATTGGCCGAAAATCGTCGAACGGCTGCATCGGTCTGTTTAACGAAGACATTGCCGAACTGTTTTCGATGGCCAAGGTCGGCACGCAAGTGTTGCTAATTTGACGACATTTTCGCGCAGCTGGTGGCTTGGCGTTCAAGTTGCAATTGCATTCCAACCGCTTTGCTGATTAGAAAAAAACCACGAGGTAAGTCTTAGATGCGCGTTCCAAAGAACTGGAATCGCGCAAATTCTGGAGGTTAATATGAAAAAACTCGTTCTCGCCGCTGCTCTGACTGCTGCTGCTTCGACCGCATATGCGGGCAACCTGGAAGAGCCAGTTGTTGAAGCACCTGTTGTTGTTGAAGAAACTCAGGGTTCTTCGCAGGGCATCCTGCTGCCGCTGATCCTGCTGGTCGTTGTGGCCGCAGCTGTTGCAGCTGGCTAAGCTTACGAGCTTTATCCAGAGAAAAGGCGGTGGATCGCTCCACCGCCTTTTTTCATGCCTGAAAGATGGGGCTGACTAGTCCAGCCAACCGCTCAGATTGTCTTCGATGATCTTTCCCAGAGCTGAAATGTGCGAATCGTTGTCATTCAGGCAGGGAATGTAGGTGAAGCTTTCGCCGCCCGCCTCTTCGAAGCTTTCCTTGATCTCTTCGTTGATCTCTTCCAGCGTTTCGATGCAATCGGCGGAAAAGGCCGGCGCGATCACGGCGATATTCTTCTTACCCTGACGGGCCAGATCGGCCACGTGATCCACTGTATAGGGTTTCAACCATTCCTCGGGCCCGAACCGGGACTGGAAAGTGGACACAATCTGGTCATCAGACCAACCTAGGCGTTCTTTCAGCAGTCTGGATGTCTTGACGCACTGGCAGTGATACGGATCGCCCTGTTGCAGGTAGCGCTCGGGCATCCCGTGATAGGAACAGACAAGCGTATCCGGCTTGGCGTCCATGGCGGCATAGGCTTGCTCGACCGATTGCGCCAGCGCCTCGATATAGGCTGGTTCGTCGTAATAGGCGGGAACGGTTCGGCTGGCCGGTTGCCAGGCCTCCTCCATCAGCGCGCGAAAGAACTGATCATTGGCTGTAGCTGTCGTTGCCCCGGCATAATGCGGATAAAGCGGGAAAAACAGGATGCGATCGCAGCCCTCTGCCACCATCTGGCGTACCTTGGATTTGGTCGACGGGTTGCCATAGCGCATGCAGAAATCGACCATCACCTGATCCCCATAGCGTGCCCGCATCGCGTCTCGCAGCTTGGTGGTTTGATCCTTGGTGATCGTCATCAACGGGCTCTCGCCTTTGTCGTGGTTCCAGATCGACTTATACGCCTCGCCCGAACTGAAAGGGCGTTTGGTCAGGATGATGCCCTGCAAGATCGGCTGCCACTTCCATTTGGGGTAGTCGATTACGCGTTGATCCGACAGAAACTCGTTCAGATAGCGTCGCATTGGCCAGTAGCTATAGTCGTCCGGCGTACCCAGATTGGCGAGCAAGATACCCACGCGCCCCATTTTGACTTTGGGGTGATCGGCTGGAGCATGCGCTGGGCGGGTTGCATCGAACATTTGGGTCTTCCTGAGTTTTCGCGTTCTGGCCTGAGATAAAGGGAAAAACCCAATCGTCAATCGGGCAGTTTGCCCTCATCCGTATTCAGCGCGTCAGCAAGGCGCATTTGGGCAGATCCCGGGCGCAGCGGTTTGGGCTGGCTGTCGTCAGGTGACCAACCGGTCAGGCAAATCAATTCGAAGGTCGCAGGCAAGCGGCCTGTGGCGGTGCTGAAATGCCTGGCATAAATCTCTTGCGCACGTGTGAATACCTGCCTGCGCGTAAGTGATTTAAGCCGGTCCGCCAGCACGTTTGTTTCCCCCATCGCGCGCAGATCACGCATCAGATGGGTGAGATCGCGATACTCGGCTGTCAGAGGCACCGCGTCTGCAACAGGCAACGCTAATCCAGCCCGCTGAAGCAGTCCTCCCAGGTCTCTAAGCTCTGCCATGGGGGCGATCCGGGGGCTAAGCCCACCTGTCACTTCAATCTCGGCCTGCCCAAGTGCCGCGCGTAGTTGATGCAGGGTTTCGCCGCCCAGACACACACTCAGCAACAAGCCATCGGGGCGCAAGGCGCGGTGGCATTGGATCAGTTGCCCAACCGGATCATTGGCCCAATGCAGAGCCATCGCATGCACGACCAGATCATGCGCGCCTTGGCTCAGGGCAAGCGCGTCGTCATCCGTGACGATCTGGGCACCCGGCAATACATCCTGCCAGATATGCGCAAACGGCGTCACAATCGCAGGCGCCGTAAAGCTTCTGTTAACCATGCTCAGCCGATCCTGCACTTCGTCCGCGGCGGCGCGATGCAGGAACAGGGCACTATCCTGAACCCGTGCGCGGCGGCGCAACAGGGTTGGGCGGTCAAAAAGCGAGGGCGCATTGGACGCAGGCAGTTTCATACCCCGCAGGTATCGCATTTGGCAGCGCGTGCAAACCGCGTTGCAACTGATCTACCCGCCCAGATGCCTGAGTTGCGGCACCTTGACCGACTCGGATTTTGGACTTTGCGGAGAGTGCTGGCGCGATACACCATTTATTGGTGGGACGGTTTGCGACAGCTGCGGTGTGCCTGTTCCAGGTGAAGGTGATGGTCATCGGATCGAATGCGATGATTGCCTGAAAACACCGCGCCCCTGGCAAGATGGTCGGGCCGCCCTGATGTATGAGGGGCGGGCTAAGTCCCTTATCCTGTCGCTCAAGCACGGGGACAGGCCTGAACTCGCGCGACCCGCCGCGTGCTGGCTTGCGCAGGCCGGACGCGAACTGATCCGGCCCGGCATGCTGATCGCTCCGGTCCCGCTGCATTGGTCCCGCTTGATGAAAAGGCGCTACAACCAATCTGCGCTTCTGGCCCAGCATCTGACCGCAGAAACCGGGTCAGAGGTCTGCCCCGATCTGTTGGTGCGGCGCAAGCGCACTCCGGTGCTGGACGGCAAAACCGCTGCGCAACGGGCTGAGATTCTGGCAGATGTGATCGCTCCGCATCCCAAGCGACGGCAACGGATCTCGGGGCGCGACATCCTGCTGGTCGATGATGTGATGACATCCGGAGCGACGCTGGCGGCGTGTACGCAGGCGTGCCGCGACGCCGGGGCAAATCATATTTCCGTGTTGGTGCTGGCACGCGTTGCCAAGGATGCCTATTTCGCCCAAGATTGAGCGAAACCCGAAGGGACGGAAACATGAAACCGGTTGAAATCTATACATCGCCGCTTTGTGGCTTTTGCCATGCTGCAAAGCGTCTGCTGAAGCAAAAAGGCGTTGAATTCAATGAAATCGACGTGCTGCTGCACCCCAAGCGCAAGCCTGAGATGATCAAACGCGCGGGTGGTAAGCGCACTGTGCCCCAGATTTTCATCGGCCCTGATCACGTGGGCGGCTGCGATGACCTGTATGAGCTGGACCGCCAGGGCATGCTGGATCGTCTTTTGGCGGCCTGATGAAAACCGCTCTGCTGCAAATCACCTCATCGGACGACCCGGCCGCGAATCTGGAGATGGTTCGCACCATGATGGCCGAGGCCGCCGCTGAGGGCGCGCAGTTCATCCTGACCCCCGAGGTCACGAATTGCGTGTCCAACAGCACCACGCGGCAGCGCGAGGTGTTGCAGCATGAGGAAGACGATATCACGCTGGCCGGTCTACGGCGGCAGGCGGCCGAGTTGGGCGTTTGGCTGCTGATCGGGTCGCTTGGGATCAAGACCCACGACCCGGATGGCCGCTTTGCGAACCGCAGCTTCATGATCAACCCGCAGGGTCGGATCGTCGCGTGGTATGACAAGATCCACATGTTCGACGTGCAGGTCACCGAAACCGAGACGTTCCGCGAATCGAAAAACTACCGTCCGGGCGAACAAGCGGTGGTTGCCGAGACTGATTTCGGCAAGGTTGGCCTGACCATCTGCTACGACATTCGATTTCCCCATCTGCATGCCGCCCTTGCGCAGGCTGGAGCGCGTATCCTTACGGTTCCGGCGGCGTTTTCTCCCGTCACCGGTGCGGCTCATTGGGAATCCCTGTTGCGGGCGCGGGCGATTGAAACCGGCTGTTGGGTGCTTGCCCCGGCGCAAACGGGTGCACACCCCACCACGCGGGGAAAGACCCGTCATACCCATGGCCACAGCATGGTCGTTGCCCCGTGGGGAGAGGTCGTCATCGACGCAGGCACCAATCCGGGCATTCACTTTTTCGATTTGGATGATAGTTCTGTGACAGAGGCGCGCCAGCGTGTACCTTCGCTGACGCATCGCCGCCCTTTCGACGGACCCTGATCCAGACCGGACCATGACAGACGAGACAAATGCCCTAGCGGTCACGCTGTTCAGCGAGATCCTGACCGCCGATCAGCTATTGCGCAACCGGCTCAGCCGCGTGCTGCCCAAGGGCATGGAAATATCGCATTTTTCAGTGCTGAACCATCTGGTCTTTGTCGGGGATGAGCGTAGCCCGGCGCAGCTGGCCAATACCTTTCACGTGACCCGAGGGGCGATGACCAACACCTTAGCCAAGTTGGAATGGGCCGGATACATCCACATCCGCCCCGACTGGGACGATGCCCGCCGCAAGATGGTGGCCATCAGCCCAGCCGGCCGCCGCGCGCGCGATCAGGCGATCGCGTCGATCGCCCCGTTGATCAACCGCGTGGTCGGAGAGCTGGGGTTGGAGCGTGTCCGCAGTACGCTGCCGGTGCTACGGGATTTGCGGTTGCAGTTGGAGGGGGAATAGAGTCACCCCGCCTTCACACTCGCCGTCACATAATTCACGCTCAGGTCCCGGTCCGAGATCGACCAGCTCCACAGGATCGGGTTGAACACGAAACCCTTACGATCTACGGGTTCCAATCCGGCTTGGCGCAGCAGGTCGAACAGCTCATCCGGGGTGATGAACTTGTTCCACTCATGCGTGCCGCGGGGCAGCCAGCGCATGACGACCTCGGCCCCGAAGATGGCCATGGCGTAGGATTTCGGGTTTCGGTTGATGGTCGAGCACACCTGTAGCCCGCCGGGTTTCAGCAGTTGCTGCGTGGCGGTTAGGTAGGATTGTGGGTCGGCTACATGCTCGACCACTTCCATGTTCAGCACAACGTCGAACTGTTCGCCTGCGGCGGCCATATCCTCGGCCGTTGTGTGGCGATAGTCGATCTCCAGCCCCGACTGTTCGGCGTGGATGCGGGCGACGGGCAGGTTGCGCTCGGCAGCATCTGCGCCCACGACCGTCGCGCCAAGGCGGGCCATCGGTTCGCTAAGCAAACCTCCGCCGCAGCCGATATCCAGCAGGCGCAGGCCTTCGAACGGTTTCGCAGCCTTCAGATCACGGTCAAATTCCTCGGCGATCTGCTGTGTGATATAGTCCAGACGACAGGGGTTCAGCATATGCAATGGCTTGAATTTTCCGTTCGGATCCCACCATTCCGCTGCCATCGCCTCGAATTTTGCGATCTCGGATGGGTCAACCGTGTTCGGATGCGCTTGCATTCCTGTCTCCGTATGCTCTTTTACGTCTTGAGGACTATATAGGGCCATAATGGACAAGTACCCGGACCAAAAGCGCGCAGTGCAATATTTGTACCCGCCGATCGACCCGTTCGATCAGCGATTGGTCAGCGTGGGCGATGGGCACCAGATTTATATGGAACAATGCGGCAATCCCGACGGCCTGCCGGTGGTGGTTCTGCATGGTGGACCGGGTGGTGGCTGCAGCCCGGCGATGCGGCGCTATTTTGATCCGCGCGTGTTCCGGGTGATTCTGTTCGATCAGCGCGGATGCGGGAAGTCACGACCTCATGCCTCGGTCGAGAACAATACAACTTGGCATCTAGTCGAGGATATCGAGCGTCTGCGATCGCTTCTGGATATCGAGGAATGGACGGTGTTTGGCGGCAGCTGGGGCGCGACCTTGGCGCTGATCTATGCGCAGGCCCATCCGGATCGAGTGAGCCGCCTGGTGCTGCGTGGGGTGTTTCTGGCGACCCAATCCGAGTTGGACTGGTTCTATGGCGGCGGTGCAGGTAAGTTCTGGCCCGAACCTTGGGCCAAGTTTAACTCTCTGCTGGCCGAAGATGAGCTGTCGGATACGATCAAAGCCTATAACAAACGCCTGTTCTCGGGCGATCGGGCAACCGAAATCCTGTATGCCAAGGCATGGTCGGCCTGGGAAAATGCCTTGGCCTCGATCCATTCCAACGGTGTGGTAGGCGAAAGCCCCGGCGAATACGCACGGGCCTTTGCGCGTCTCGAAAATCACTATTTCACCAACAACGCTTTTTTGGAAAAGGACGGGCAGATTCTGGATCAGATGGACCGGATCGCGCATATCCCCGGCCATATCGTTCAAGGCCGGTATGATATGATCTGCCCGCCACAAGCGGCGTGGAACCTGTCGGAACGCTGGCCCAATGCTGAGCTGAAGATGGTACGACAGGCCGGACATGCCTTGTCCGAGCCCGGTATCAGCGCCGAGCTTGTGCGCATCATGGACCGTGTGGCGGAGGGCTGGGCATGACCCGGATGGACCGCCGTGCTTTGTTCGCTTCGGGTGCTGCGGCTGCATTGCTCGCGGCAACGGGTGCGTCTTTGGCGGATACACCCAAGGCTGGTGGGACTTTGCGTTTGGCCGTACCACGCGATGACAGCCTGGAACAGGTCGCCCGTGGTGCGGTGTTCGATACCCTGACCGAGATCGCGCCCGACGGGACGCTACGGCCCGAACTGGCAAACACTTGGCAGACCGATGCGGATGCCCGCGCCTGGACGTTCAATCTGCGCGAAGGGGTGCAGTTCCACAACGGCTCAGATTTGACTGTGGCCGATATCCTGCCGGTACTGGCCGAGTTTGGGCGGGCAGAGGCCCTCTCTGCGTCTGAAATACGCGTTGAACTTGCCGCACCCAACACGAGTCTTCCGTTCCAGTTGGCAGACACAAGGTTTGTGATCGCGCGGAACGGTTCGGGTGTAACGCCCTTGAAACTGGCCAATGGCACTGGCTGCTACCGCGTTGAAAGGGCCGAGGATGATCGGAACTTCCTGGGGCGGAAAGTGGCCGATCACTATAAGGGCAATACCGCCGGGTGGGCCGATAAGATCGAGGTCATTGTGATCCCTGACGCACAGGTCCGGGCCGAAGCGTTGCGCGACGGCTATGTTGATATCGCAGCTCTGCCTGCGGGTGATCTGTTGCGCGACAAACGCGGCCTGAGATTCTTCCCGAATGACAAGGATTTGTCGTTAGCTGTTGCGTCGCATGTCGGGATGCCCAGACAGATCGGCAAAGCTGCGCTGGATGACGGGCGTATCGCCGAACGGTGGTGGCTGGTGTAAATTCGATCACGATTTGCGCCGGGGGTTGCAGACTCGGAAACTCCTGCGTATATGCAGTTGCAACAGCGGCGCGTTGGACTTCTGGTCCAAGGCTCCACCGGAAAATTCGACGGGCCGCGCGCCCGTTTTTTTGTGCCCGACGACAGGGTAGAGACCTGAATGACAAACGACCTGATAGCCAAAGCAGCCATCGACAGGCGACTGGCCGAGATCATCACCCCGGTGATCGAGGATCTGGGGTATGAGCTTGTCCGTATTCGCCTGATGAGCGGCAAAACCACGACGATGCAGATCATGGCCGACAAGCCCGATGGCGGTATCGAGGTAGATGATTGCGCCGAGATTTCCAACGCGGTTAGCGCCACACTGGATGTCGAGGACCCGATTTTGGACGCCTATACGCTGGAAGTCTCCAGCCCAGGCATCGACCGGCCACTGACCCGCCTCAAGGATTTTGAGACGTTTGAGGGATACGAGGCCAAGATCGAGACCACCGAACTGATTGACGGTCGCCGCCGGTTCAAGGGCGAACTGGCCGGGATCGAAGGGGATGAGGTTCTGATCAACATCCCCGAAGGGTCTGAGACCATCACCATCGGTCTGCAATTCGACTGGCTGAGCGATGCCAAGCTGGTCCTGACTGATGACCTGATTAAGGAAATGCTGCGCCAGCGCAAAGACGCCGGTGCCCTGAACGAAAACGCTTTCGACGAGATTGAGACCGAAGGGTCCGAAGAGGAGACGAACTGATGGCAATCACCTCAGCCAACCAGCTGGAGCTGCTGCAGACCGCCGAGGCCGTGGCCCGCGAAAAGATGATCGACCCCGGTCTGGTTGTCGAAGCGATGGAAGAATCGCTCGCCCGCGCTGCCAAGAGCCGCTACGGCGCTGAGATGGACATTCGCGTGTCGATTGACCGCAAGACAGGTAAGGCGACCTTTACCCGCGTGCGCACCGTGGTCGAGGATGAAGAGCTTGAGAATTATCAGGCCGAGTTCACCGTCGAGCAGGCCAAGCAATACATGGAAAACCCTGAGGTCGGTGATGTCTTCGTTGAAGAGGTTCCGCCGGTTGAAATGGGCCGTATCGCCGCTCAATCCGCCAAGCAGGTGATCCTGCAGAAGGTCCGCGAAGCCGAGCGGGATCGTCAGTACGAAGAATTCAAGGATCGTGCAGGCACCATTATCAACGGTGCGGTCAAGCGTGAAGAATTTGGCAACGTCATCGTCGATCTGGGCGGCGCCGAGGCGGTTTTGCGTCGCAACGACAAGATCGGCCGCGAAAGCTATCGCCCGAATGACCGCGTGCGTGCTTACATCAAAGAGGTCCGCCGCGAGGTTCGTGGCCACCAGATCTTCCTGTCGCGCACCGCGCCGGAATTCATGGCCGAGCTGTTCAAGATGGAAGTGCCGGAAATCTATGATGGCATCATCGAGGTCAAGGCCGTGGCCCGCGACCCAGGCTCGCGCGCCAAGATTGCCGTGATCTCCTATGATGGCTCGATTGACCCTGTGGGCGCCTGCGTTGGTATGCGCGGCAGCCGCGTGCAGGCCGTTGTGAACGAGCTGCAGGGCGAAAAGATCGACATTATCCCGTGGAACGAAGATCAGCCGACTTTCCTGGTGAACGCTCTGCAGCCTGCCGAGGTCTCCAAGGTGGTTCTGGACGAAGAAGCCGGCAAGATCGAAGTGGTAGTCCCCGAGGAACAACTGTCCCTCGCTATCGGTCGCCGTGGTCAGAACGTACGTCTGGCCAGCCAGCTGACCAATCTGGACATCGACATCATGACTGAAGCCGAAGAATCGGCCCGTCGTCAGAAGGAATTCGAAGCCCGCACCCAGCTGTTCATGGAAACACTGGATCTGGACGAGTTCTTCGCACAGCTGCTGGTGTCGGAAGGGTTTACCAACCTTGAAGAGGTTGCCTATGTCGAGATCGAAGAATTGCTGGTCATCGACGGTGTGGACGAAGGCACCGCGCAGGAATTGCAGACCCGTGCACGCGAATTCCTAGAGGCTCAGGCCAAGGCGGCGCTGGATGCGGCTCGCGCGCTGGGCGTCGAGGACAGCCTTATTGAATTCGAAGGCCTGACTCCCCAGATGGTAGAGGCGCTGGCCAAGGATGATGTGAAGACGCTGGAAGACTTCGCAACCTGCGCTGACTGGGAACTGGCCGGTGGCTGGACTACGGTCGATGGCGAACGCATCAAGGATGACGGTGTTCTGGAGCCCTTCGGCGTCACGCTGGAAGAGGCGCAGGATCTGGTGATGACGGCGCGCATTATGCTGGGCTGGGTTGACCCGGCTGAGCTGGAGCAAGCCGAAGAAGACGGCGACGTTGTAGAAGAGGAGGCCGAGGCCTGATCTCAGGGCCTCGGGTGGCTGACATGGGTCGCGGTGGCGTCCATAAGGATCGGTCCGATGGGCCAGAGCGGAAGTGCATCGCCACGGGCGAGGTACAGCCCAAATACGGGCTGATCCGCTTTGTCACCGGCCCGGATGGACAGGTCTATCCGGATGTCGCGGCAAAATTGCCGGGGCGCGGGGTCTATGTCGCGGCGGATCGTGCGGCTTTGGATAAGGCCGTTGGAAAGAAACTGTTCTCGCGCGGGTTCAAGACGCAGGTAACTGCGCCCAAAGACCTGATCGACGAAGTGGAGAAGCAGGTCGCTCGTCGGGTGATCGAGCTGTTGAGCCTGGCGCGCAAGTCTGGTGATGCGGTTGCGGGCTACGAAAAGGTCAAGACGTGGCTGGACCGGGAAGAGGCCCAGGTGCTGATTCAGGCCGCAGACGGATCGGGGCGCGGCAAGTCGAAACTCAGCACGCCGCACTTTGGAAAATACATCGGTTGGCTGACCGCGGACGAGTTAGGACAGGCATTTGGGCGCCAAACCGTGATTCATGCGGCCTTGGCCTCTGGCGGTCTTGCCAAACGTGTTGTAGAGGAAGCGCAGCGCCTGCGTGGCTTGCGCGAAACGGATGACGGCGGCAGGGGCCGCGCGGAAGGGTAAGAAGCTTTATGAGCGATAATGACGGCAAAAAGACATTGGGCCTTCGTGGCGGGGCGCGCCCCGGAAATGTGAAACAGAGTTTCAGCCACGGACGCACCAAGAATGTCGTGGTGGAAACCAAACGCAAACGCGTGGTGGTCCCCAAGCCGGGTGCCAGCAAGCCGAGCGGTGGAGCAACGCCCTCGGGTGATCCGTCGCGTCGTCCTGCTGGAATTTCCGATGCGGAAATGGCGCGCCGTATGAAGGCATTGCAGGCTGCCAAGGCCCGTGAAACCGAAGAAGCGGCACAGCGCGAAGCGCAGGAAAAAGCACGTGAAGAAGAACGTGCCCGTCGCCGTGCCGAGCAAGAGGCCAAGGAACGCGAGCAGCGCGAGGCTGAAGAACGCGCTCGCGCCAAGGCCGAAGAAGAAGATCGCAAGCGCAAAGAAGCCGAAGAGGCTGCCCAACGGGCCGCCGCTGAAGCTGCTGCTGCAAAAGAGGCGCCTAAATCCAAGGCACCTGCTGCTGGCAAACCTGCCCCCGCCGAAGCGCCGCGTAAAACCGACCGCGATCGTGAACAGCGCAACACGCGGGGCAAGGGTCGCGATGATGGCCGCCGCTCGGGCAAGCTGACACTGAATCAGGCCCTGTCGGGTGGTGACGGAGGCCGTCAGCGCTCGATGGCGTCGATGAAGCGCAAGCAGGAGCGTGCACGCCAGAAAGCCATGGGTGGCTCGGTCGAGCGCGAAAAGGTAATCCGCGAAGTTCAGCTGCCCGAGGCGATCGTTGTCTCGGAACTGGCGAACCGTATGGCCGAACGTGTGGCTGATGTGGTCAAGTCGCTGATGCAGATGGGTATGATGGTCACGCAGAACCAGACCATCGACGCCGATACAGCCGAACTGATCATCGAAGAGTTTGGCCACAAGGTTGTGCGCGTCTCGGATGCGGACGTGGAAGATGTGATTGCCGATATCGAGGACAAGGAAGAAGATCTTCAGCAGCGTCCGCCGGTCATCACCATCATGGGCCACGTCGACCATGGTAAAACCTCGCTGCTGGATGCGATCCGCGATGCGAAGGTTGTTGCCGGTGAGGCGGGTGGCATCACCCAGCATATCGGTGCCTATCAGGTCAAAACCGCTGGCGGCACCACGCTGAGCTTCCTGGATACTCCGGGCCACGCGGCCTTTACCTCGATGCGTTCGCGCGGGGCTCAGGTCACGGATATCGTTGTTCTGGTTGTTGCCGCCGATGACGCGGTGATGCCGCAGACCATCGAGGCGATCAACCACGCCAAGGCCGCCGAAGTGCCGATGATCGTGGCGATCAACAAGATCGACAAGCCCGAGGCCAATCCGGATAAAGTGCGTACAGACCTGCTGCAGCACGAAGTCATCGTCGAGAAGATGTCGGGTGAAGTTCAGGACGTCGAAGTGTCGGCCATCACCGGCCAGGGTTTGGATGAACTGCTGGAAGCCATCGCGCTGCAGGCCGAAATTCTGGAACTGAAAGCTAACCCTGATCGCGCCGCCCAGGGTGCCGTGATCGAGGCGCAGCTGGATGTGGGCCGCGGCCCTGTCGCTACCGTTCTGGTTCAGAACGGCACGCTGCGTCAGGGCGATATCTTCGTCGTGGGTGAGCAATATGGTAAGGTCCGTGCGCTGATCAACGACAAGGGTGAGCGCGTCAAAGAAGCAGGTCCCTCGGTTCCGGTCGAGGTTCTGGGCCTGAACGGCACGCCCGAAGCGGGTGACGTTCTGAACGTGACCGAGACCGAAGCACAAGCGCGCGAGATCGCTGAATATCGCGAGCAAGCCGCCAAGGACAAACGCGCTGCCGCCGGTGCCGCAACGACCCTTGAGCAGTTGATGCAGAAGGCCAAAGACGATGAGAACGTGGCCGAGCTGCCCATCCTCGTCAAAGCCGACGTGCAAGGGTCTGCCGAAGCCATCGTTCAGGCGATGGAAAAAATCGGTAACGACGAGGTGCGCGTGCGCGTTCTGCATTCAGGCGTCGGTGCGATCACCGAAACGGATATCGGCCTGGCCGAAGCTTCGGGCGCGCCGGTTATGGGCTTCAACGTCCGTGCCAATGCGTCCGCTCGGAACACCGCGAACCAGAAGGGTGTCGAAATCCGCTATTACTCGGTGATCTATGACCTCGTGGATGACGTCAAAGCCGCCGCATCCGGCCTGCTGAGCGCTGAGATCCGCGAAAAATTCATTGGGTATGCCGAGATCCGCGAAGTCTTCAAGGTTACCGGCGTTGGCAAGGTTGCTGGCTGTCTGGTCACCGAAGGCGTGGCGCGCCGGTCCGCAGGCGTCCGCCTCCTGCGCGACAACGTGGTGATTCACGAAGGCACGCTGAAGACACTGAAACGCTTCAAGGACGAAGTGGCCGAGGTTCAGTCGGGTCAGGAATGCGGTATGGCGTTCGAAAACTACGACGACATCCGCGCAGGCGACGTGATCGAAATTTTCGAGCGCGAAGAGGTTACGCGGACGCTGGACTGATCTGGTCCTGCACTAAAACAAAAAAGGCGGCTCTTTTGGGCCGTTTTTTTTGGAACGCTGAGAACCTTTAATGTTGATCGTGCGTTAGGTTTTTAGTCATCGAGACGGTGTTTGTACTTCGAGACACCTCAACCCACCCCAGATGCTCATACAGTCGAATGTTTTCGGGCATATCAACATGGGTGTTCAAACGCATCTCATCAAATCCCTGCCGTTTGGCTTCGACTTCCGCAAGTTTGATCAGTTTCCGTCCCAACCCTTGACCGCCATGGTCGGGATGGACCGCAAGATTTGCCAGCTTTATGAAGCCGTCATCGGCAATAAGAACGAGACCAGCGATGACCTCATCGCTTTGCACTGCGACCCAGACCTGGTTGTTGGCAATGTCCTCCGCGCATCCCTCTGAAACCTCGGGTAAATCGGAGATCCTCTCGGCGTATTTGGCATATGCCGCGTCAATGCAGGCTGCTAGTCCAACGGCATCCGTCATTTGTGCAGGCCGTATGGTGGGGTTTTGAGGTTTCACCTAAATGCACCGGATGGTTTCAGATGCCAGAGCCATAGCGCGAAATCCCGGGACTTTAAAGCTGCCGAAAAGGGCTCTCTGTAGACGATCAATATAGGTCTCGAAGAACCCGTCATAACAAGATCCGTGAGAAAGCGGGGTTCAAAGTGGTTGCTTTGGTCTATGACACAAAGGTCAGCTATGCCAGACGTTCAACACCTATGACTACCGAGACACGGGTAGGAACGTCCCCGAATGCATGATGATGTCGAAATGCTGCATCCCCTTTTTCAGGTCGAAACTGACGGCATGCCCGGCTTTGCGTAGCAGTTCTGCGTAGTCCCGGCTTTGGCGGACGAACTCGGGCGTGTCCCTTTCGGCCACGATCACGTGGTAGCGCGGGCCGGGGCGGGGGAGGTGGCGGATGGGCGACAAGTCGTTCACCTCGACCGGGGTTAGTTGCAGCGGGTCGTTCACCGGGGTCAGGCTGATCGGTTCCAGATCATAAACCCCGCTGATCAGGATCACATCACGCACCCGTAACCCGGCGCGGGCCAGATCGTTGGCTGAACGTGCCATGACCATACTGGCCAGATGCGCGCCTGCGCTGTGCCCCGATAAGGTGATCCGCGTGGGATCAAACCCAAGCGTTTCGGCCTGCGAGGCCAGCCATAACAGCGCGTTGCTGCATTCTTCGACCATATCCCCGATCCGGGCGTCGGGAGCGAGCGTGTAGTTCAGCGTTGCAAAAGACTGTTCCGCCTCGATCAAGGCCGGGGCCATCATTGCCGACTCGCGTTGGCTGAGTGCCTGCCAGTATCCGCCATGAATGAACACATGCAGCGGCGCGCCTGCGCCTTTCGCCGGAAAGAAATCCAGAACCTGCGTCGCGCTTTCGCCATAGGCGAGGTTCTCTTGCACCGTCATTTGGGCACGGTGTTGTGCACTCAGGGCGGCATAGCTGTTCAGATAGGGCGTGAGGTCGCCTCCGACCATGGAGCTGGGGGAATATTCCTGCTCCAGCTCGGACTGTGAAAACCCGCGATACAGCATCACCTACTCCTGATCTGTGTACATCAACTCGGTGCGTACATCGTAGAGATCATGGAAGAACCTCAAATCCAAGGCCTTGCGCAAGAAAGAGACGCCGCTGGATCCGCCTGTGCCGGGTTGATTGCCGATCACGCGCTCGACTGCTGTGACATGATCGAAGCGCCAGCGCTGGAAGAGGGATTCCACATCCATCAGCTTTTCTGCCAGCGCATACAGCTGCCAATACCGATCGGTATCGCTGTACACTTGCGCCCAGATTTTCACCACGCGAGGGTCCCCTGAATAGGATTGTGCATAATCGCGGTCCAACAGGTCTTGCGGTACATCGAAGCCCTGGCGCGTAAGCATATGCAACACCTCATCGTACAGCGAAGGTTTCGTCAGCGCCGCGTTCAACTGCTCCATGACCTCGGGATCATGTTCATGAACCTTCAGGGTCGAAGCATCCTTGTTACCCAGAATGAATTCGATCTGGCGATACCCGTAGCTTTGAAAGCCGGACGAACTGCCAAGGGCCTGACGGAATGTCATGTAATCGGCAGGTGTCATGGTCAGCAGGGTTTCCCATGCTGTGATCAACTGCCGTTGAATGGCTTTGATCCGGTCGATGTTCTTCATCGCCGGGCCGAACTCATCCTGCTGCAAGAAGCGTCGTACTTCGACCAGTTGGTGGTGCATCAGCTTTAGCCACAACTCGCTGACCTGATGGATTATGATGAACAGCATTTCATCGGGCTGAGCCGGGTCCTGAAACGTACGTTGAAGGTTCAGCAGGGTCTTGAGCTGCAGAAAGTCGCCATAGCTTTTGCGGTGGGTTTCGGCGAAATCGGTGACCAGAGAGTCTTCAATCCCGCGCTCAAGATACCGGTCTTCATTGGCTTTGTCGCTCATGCTGCCTACCCACCTGTGCTGTTTGCTACGTGTGTAGAGGCTGCGTTTGCAACTTTCCAGTGGTTCAAGTCCAGTCCAGAACAACCTTGCCGGATTGGCCCGATTTCATGGCGGCAAAGCCTTTGTCAAAGTCGTCCACGCCATAGCGATGGGTGATCACACGGCTGACATCCAGACCGTTCTGCAACATGGCGATCATCTTGTACCAGGTCTCGAACATCTCGCGCCCATAGACACCCTTGATGGTAATGGCTTTGAATACGATCCGGGACCAATCGACCGGGGATTTGCCCGGGGGGATACCCAGCAGAGCAATCTTTCCGCCCATCACCAAGGCCTCGACCATCTGGTCCAATGCGGCCTGAGACCCGGACATTTCCAGACCGACGTCAAAACCCTGTTGCATGCCGAGCTCGGTGATGACGTCGTTCAGGTCCTCGGCGGATACATCGACAGGGCGCACGGTTGGTACCACATGTTCGGCCAGCTTTAGACGGTCGGCATTGATATCGGTGATCACCACGTTTCGTGCGCCCGCATGGCGCGCAACGGCTGCGGCCATGATCCCAATGGGGCCCGCGCCGGTGATCAGAACATCCTCGCCCAGCAAATCGAAACTCAGCGCGGTGTGAACGGCATTGCCCAGCGGGTCGAGGATGGCGCCGATTTCATCTGGCACCTCGTCGGGTAAGGGGACGACATTGAAGGCGGGCAGTTTCAGGTACTGGGCAAATGCGCCCTGCTCGTTGACTCCAATTCCGCGGGTACCAGGATCGAGGTGAAATTTGCCTGCACGGCTTTGGCGGCTGTCGGGTGTGATCAGATGGCCTTCGCCCGAGCAGCGCTGGCCGATCTCCAGACCGGTCACATTGCGGCCGATCTCGACAATCTCACCGGCAAATTCATGCCCGGTGATCATCGGCACGGGCACCGTGGCGGCAGCCCAGTCATCCCAGTTCCAGATATGGATATCGGTGCCGCAGATGCCGGTTTTGTTGACGCGGATCAGAACCTCGTCTGGGCTTATCTCGGGCACTGGGACCTGCACCATCCACAACCCTTCCTCGGGCTTAGACTTCTCCAGTGCTTTCATCGTGTTGGGGCGCATCAGATCACTCCCAGGTCCTTGCCGACCTTGCCAAAAGCAGCCAAGGCGCGATCCAGTTCCTCGCGAGTCAGGGCCGCATTCATCTGCGTTCTGATCCGCGCTTGCCCGCGTGGGACAACCGGGAAGAAGAAGCCCGAGACATAGACACCTTCCTCAAACAGCTTTGCCGCCATGTCCTGCGCCAGCTTCGCCTCACCTAACATTACCGGGATGATCGGGTGCTCCCCGGGCAGCAGGTCGAAGCCCAGCTTTTCCAGCCCCGCGCGCCAGTATTTGGCGTTGCCGAACAGTTGCGCGCGCAGCATGTCTCCTTCTTCGACCAGTCGGATCGATTCCAAACCGGCGGCGACGATTGAGGGCGGCAGCGAGTTTGAGAACAGATAGGGCCGCGCCCGCTGCCGCAGCAGGTCGATCACTGGTTGCGGTCCAGCGATATAGCCGCCGATTGCCCCCCCAAGTGCCTTGCCCAAGGTTCCCGTCAGAATATCCACATCGACACCGAAATGATCCGGCGTACCGGCGCCGTTCGGCCCCATGAAACCGGTGGCGTGGCAGTCATCGACCATGACAATCGCATCGTATTTGTCGGCCAGCTCGCGGATTTTCGGCAGGTTGGCCAGATAGCCATCCATCGAAAACACCCCATCGGTGGCGATCATGATGTGACGGGCCCCATCCTCGCGGGCCTGTTTCAACCACGCTTCGAGATCGTTCATGTCGTTGTTTATGTAGCGATAGCGCTTGGCCTTGCACAACCGCACCCCGTCGATGATCGAGGCGTGGTTAAGACTGTCGGAGATGATAGCATCCTCGGGGCCCAGCAGTGGTTCGAACAGCCCTCCGTTTGCGTCAAAACAGGCAGCGAACAGGATCGCGTCGTCCTTGTTCAGGAACTCGGCCAGCTTCTGTTCCAACTCCCGGTGAATGTCCTGGGTGCCGCAGATGAACCGAACGGAGGCCATGCCAAAGCCTTTGGGCTCCATCGCATTGGTGGCAGCTTCAATCAGCGCAGGATGATCCGCCAGACCAAGGTAGTTATTGGCGCACAGGTTGATGACCTGACGATCGCCCACCGTGATCTCACCGCCCTGAGGCGAGGTGATCATGCGTTCGCGTTTGTACAAACCCTCGGATTCGATCTGCGCGAGTGTGTCCGTTATGTGGGACAAGAATGCATCTGCCATGGCGACCTCCGATCAACTGAGTCGCATATCTAGCATAACGGACGTGTTTCCCAAATAGGGGAAATACAATATTCAGGAAAAATATCCGTGAAGACGGATTTTGCAGGTTAGGCGTTCTTGACGATCAGGAACACGCGTGCTGCATCAATCGCTGAAATGCAGTGCGAAATATCGGCCGCATACCGCGCAGTATCGCCTTGGCGCAGTTCGGAAACCGCGGCGCCAGAGGTGATGCGGACAGCACCTTCAAGCACGGTCAGCTGTTCCCGTGCCCCCCGCGCATGCGGCTGGCTGTTCAGCGCCCCACCGGCTTCGAACTGGATGTCATAGACCTCATGCCCTCCGGCCTCTTCCGGGGGAGAGAGGATGCGGATGCGGCATTTCTCGCCCATATTGTCGATGCTGGGTACTTCGGCCTGACGTAAAACTTCGATCTGGTCGGTGTTGTTGGCATCGTCCAGAAGGCCCGCGAAATCGACTTGCAAGGCGCGGGTCAGGTTCCACAGGGTCGAGATGGTGGGGCTGCTCTCGCCGCGTTCGATCTGGCTGACCATGGACCGCGAGACGCCGCTGAGATTGGCCACGGCCTCAAGCGACAGACCTTTGGCGCGGCGCGCCTCTTTCAGGCGGGCGGGCAGGCGGGTCAGGATATCGTCTGTGTTTTCCGTCATGACGGAATCCATGAGTGTTGCGCGAGCGGATGTCAATTCTGACCGTGACGGGACGTCTTGCGCGACAGGGTCATTCAGCGGGTGCATAGTAAGCGCAAATTCAGGAGGATTGTCCCATGACCGATATCGTAATTCTCGACGGTGCGCGCACCGCAATTGGCACCTTTGGCGGTGCATTGGCCTCGACCGCGCCGATTGATCTGGCCACGGTGGCGACCGAAGCAGCGCTTGAGCGTTCGGGTGTTGAAGGTGCTCAGATCGGGACAGTTGTCTTTGGTCATGTAATCAATACCGAGCCGCGCGATATGTACCTGTCGCGGGTCGCAGCAATGCAGGCTGGGATCCCGAACGGGACACCTGCGATGAATGTGAACCGACTGTGTGGATCTGGTGCGCAGGCCATTGTGTCAGCAGTGCAGGCGCTGATTCTGGGCGATGCGGATTTTGCGGTGGCAGGCGGGGCCGAGAGCATGTCGCGCAGCCCCTATATCGTGCCTCAGGCGCGCTGGGGGGCGAAGATGGGTGACGTTTCTTCGTTGGACATGATGCTGGGCGCGCTGAACTGCCCATTCGGAACCGGCCATATGGGTGTTACGGCTGAAAACGTCGCGGATGAGCATCAGATCAGCCGTGAACAGATGGATGCGTTCGCCCTGAGCAGCCAGACCCGCGCGGCGGCTGCGATTGAGGCGGGACATTTCGAAAGCCAGATCGCGCCCGTTCAAGTCAAGGTTAAGCGGGACATGGTTGACTTTGTGGTGGACGAACACCCCAAAGCGACCACCGCCGAAGCGCTGGCTGGTCTGCGCCCAGTATTCAAGAAAGAGGGGCGCGTGACGGCGGGCAATGCCTCGGGCATCAATGACGGCGCGGCGGCGATGGTTCTGGCCACGGCAGATGCGGCGGAAAAGGCTGGGTTGAAGCCCAAGGCCCGGGTGTTGGGATATGCCCATGCAGGCGTAAGGCCCGAGGTCATGGGGATTGGCCCGGTTCCAGCGGTTCAGAACCTGTTGAAGAAGACCGGCTTGTCAGCGGAAAGCTTTGATGTGATCGAAAGCAACGAGGCCTTCGCTTCGCAGGCTTTGGCGGTCAATCAGGAACTTGGGCTGGATGCTGCAAAGGTGAACCCAAACGGTGGCGCGATTGCGCTGGGGCATCCGGTTGGTGCCACAGGCGCAATTATCACTTTGAAAACGCTGTACGAGTTGGAGCGCACGGGCGGTTCGAAGGGATTGATCACCATGTGCATCGGCGGCGGCCAGGGCATCGCGCTTGCCATTGAGAGGCTTTGATCTGAGATCGGTTTGGGGGGCTGTCTGCCCCCCATCGCGCCAAGGCGCGATTCCCCCCGAGGATATTTATGGCCAGATGAAGCAGGTGGGCTGAACCTAGCCAAACGCCATGATCATAAGAACACTGGCGGCCCCGAGGACGGCGCCGAGTAGGGTTGTGAGGATGCCGCGTAGAAGGCCTGATTCTTTGGGCTCTTCTTTTTGGGTTTGTGCGATGAGTGCGTTCTCCACCAGTGCAGGCAGGCGTGGGCCGAATCTGGCCAGAACCAGAGCGGTCTTCCCAAAGTCCCGCAGCGCGGCGCGTGGGCCTATTGAGCGTTTGATATAGTCCTCGACCACGGGGCGGGCGACTTCCCAGATATTCATATGTGGATCGAGTGAACGGGCAACGCCTTCGACCACGACCATGGTGCGTTGCAGCAGGATCAACTCGGTCCGGGTTTCCATGCCGAAGCGTTCGGTGACTTCAAATAGGTAGCTTAGCAGCCGACCCATCGAAATATGCGTTGCGTCCATGCCGAAAATCGGTTCGCCGACTGCGCGCAAGGCGCGGGCGAATTCATCGACATCCCGGTCGGCGGGGACGTACCCGGCTTCGAAATGAACCTCGGCCACGCGCTTGTAATCGCGGCGGATGAAGCCGAAGAGGATCTCGGCATAGACCCGGCGGGTGTATTCGTCGATATGGCCCATGATGCCATAGTCATAGGCGATGATATCGCTATTGGCGGCGACCTTCAGGTTGCCTTGATGCATATCGGCATGGAAGTAGCCGTCGCGGAGCGCGTGCAACAGGAACAGCCGCAGTACCCGTTCCGCAAGATCACGGCGGTTGTGGCCTGCGGCGTCCAGCGCGTCATTGTCGCCAAGCGGAATGCCATCCGCCCAGCTGAGCGTCATCACACGGCGGGCGGATAGGGACCACACCACCGGCGGTAGCCAGAACCCTGCATCATCTTTTGTGTTGGCGGCATATTCCGAGGCGGCAGCGCTTTCGAGGCGCAGATCTAGCTCACCGCGCACGACGCCGTCGAAGTGTTCGATCACCTCTATCGGGCGCAGACGACGTGCGCCGGGGGCAAAGAGTTGAACGATACGGGCAGCGAAATAGAACGCATCCACATCCTTGCGGAAGGCGCGTTCGATGCCGGGGCGTAGAACTTTGACCGCCACATCTTCACCCGTGGTGACCAGCTTGGCCTTGTGGACTTGCGCAATGGATGCAGCGGCAATGGGGTCGCTGAATTCGCTGAAAATGTCACTGACGGGCTGCCCGAGTTCCTTTTCCACCTCAGCCATGGCCTCAGATTTGGAGAATGGCGGGAGCTTGTCCTGCAAGACGCGCAATTGTTCGGCCAGTTCATCACCGACCACGTCGGGCCGGGTTGAGAGCACCTGCCCGAATTTGATGTAGGCGGGGCCAAGTGCGGTCAGGGCACGCGTCGCGGGCGGCATATCCGGATCGCCCTTGTAGCCAAGCCATTGAAATGGCTTGCCAAGAGCGTGGGCCACGAAGCGCAACGACTTGGGAGCTTCAAACGCATCCAGCACCACGTTCATGGCACCGGTGCGTTCCAGTGTGGCGCCTGTTCGGATCAGGCGGATGATATTGTGCGGGCCGCGCATCTAGATTTTCCAGCCGGAATGCAGGGCGGCGATACCCATGCTCAGGTTGCGGTATTTGGCGTTCTCAAAACCGGCGCTGCAGACCATGTTCAGGAACGTCTCCTGATCGGGGAACTTGCGGATCGATTCCACCAAATACTGATAGCTGTCGTAGTCATTGGCGATCAGCTTGCCCATGCGGGGGATGACGTTGAAACTGTAGAGGTCATAGAGTTTCTGCAGCCCGTCATTCGGCAATTGGCTGAACTCCAGCACCATCAGGCGGCCACCGGGTTTCAGAACGCGGAACGCCTCATTCAAAGCCTCTTGCGGGCGGGTGACGTTTCGGATGCCGAAGGAGATAGTGTAAACATCGAAAGTGTTGTCTTCGAACGGCAGCGACATCGCATCGCCCACCACCCAGTCCAGACTGTCGGACATCTGATCCGCCTCGGCCCGTTGGCGGCCTTCGATCAGCATCGATTCGGTCAGGTCCAGAACGTTGGCGTGACCATGACCGGCGCGTTTGAGGAAGCGAAAGGAAATATCGCCGGTGCCGCCCGCCACATCCAGCAAGCGCTGACCGGGACGGGGCGCGAGCCAATCCATCATCGCATCTTTCCAGATCCGGTGAATGCCCATCGACATGACATCATTCATCACATCGTATTTCGAGGCGACGGAACTGAACACGCCTTGCACGCGCTCTGCCTTGTCCGCCTCGCGCACGGTTTCGAACCCGAAATGAGTGGTGTTGTCGTTGATGTCAGACATTTGCCTTGCCGTTTGTCGAATTTCGCTTCTGTTATAGGGCCATGAGAAGCGGGCACAATGCGGCCCTTTGGTATAGGAGCCATGTAATGCCCGAGTTGCCCGAGGTCGAGACTGTAAGGCGCGGCCTTGCTCCGGCGATGGAAGGGGTGGTGATCTCGCAGGCGGACGTGAACCGCCCTGATCTGCGATGGCCGTTTCCCGGCCGGATGGCGGAACGCCTGACCGGGAAGCGTGTTGAGCGGCTGCGGCGGCGGTCAAAGTATATTCTGGCCGATCTCAGCAGTGGTGAGACCCTTCTGGTGCATTTGGGTATGTCGGGGCGAATGACGGTGTCCGGTGATCCGTTGGGTCAGTTCGTGCATGAGCACCCCAGGGTGCAGAAACATGACCATGTTGTGTTCCATATGGCCAACGGTGCGCGCGTGACTTTCAATGATCCGCGCCGGTTCGGGGCGATGGATCTATTGCCAACGGTGACGGCCGAAGAACACAAGCTTTTGTCGGTTCTGGGGCCGGAACCCTTGGGCAATGATTTTCACGAACAGCACTTGATTGATGCGTTCAAGGGGAAGAACACGCCGGTGAAATCGGCGCTTCTGGATCAGGGAATCGTTGCCGGTTTGGGTAATATTTACGTCTGCGAGGCGCTTTATCGGGGCCGAGTCTCGCCACGTCGCAAAGCCGGGCAGATTTCTAAGCCACGAATTGCAGCTTTGGTGCCGATCATCCGGCAGGTGCTTCAGGATGCAATTGATGCTGGCGGCTCATCACTGCGGGATTTCCGCCAAGCCGATGGAGAACTTGGATATTTTCAGCACAGCTTTGATGTTTACGGGCGTGAAGATGAACCCTGCCGCACCGAAGGATGCGGCGCATTGATCAAGAGAATCACCCAGTCCGGTCGCTCATCCTTCTATTGTGCGCAATGCCAAAGATAACTTGATCCAAGTTTTTCGCGTGATAAGGAATCGTACCTGAACGGAACAACCGGAAGCTAAACCTTATGGCTTTTGAGACGATCATCGTCGAAATCGAAGACCACGTTGGGCTGATCAAGCTGGACAGACCCGACGCGATGAATGCGCTAAACACTCAGTTGGTGAGTGAGCTCTGCGACGCGCTGGAAGAAGCAGATCAGAACGACAAAGTGCGCTGCATTGTGATCACCGGCTCAGACAAAGCATTTGCTGCAGGTGCGGACATCAAGGAGATGTCCGAGATGAGCTTTGTTGATGTGCTTAGCGCGGATCTTTTTGCTTCGGTCAACGAGCGCGTTTCGGCCATTCGCAAACCGATCATCGCAGCTGTGGCGGGTTATGCACTCGGCGGCGGGTGTGAATTGGCTATGATGTGCGATTTCATCATCGCAGCCGATACAGCCAAGTTCGGCCAGCCTGAGATCAATCTGGGTGTGATTGCTGGCATTGGCGGAACACAGCGCCTCACGCGCTTTGTCGGCAAGTCCAAGGCCATGGACATGAACCTGACGGGTCGTTTCATGGACGCGGAAGAAGCCGAACGCTCAGGTCTGGTAAGCCGGGTTGTCCCAGCTAAAAAGCTGATGGAAGAAGCCATGGGTGCAGCGCAGAAGATCGCTGAGAAATCGCTGCTGACGACTGCCGCGGCCAAAGAGGCGGTGAATCGCAGCTATGAACTGCCGCTAAGCGAAGGTTTGTTATTCGAGCGTCGCGTGTTCCATTCGATGTTTGCCACTGAAGATCAGAAAGAAGGCATGGCGGCGTTTCTGGAAAAACGTGCTGCGCAGTTCCGCGATAAGTAAGGTCGCAACAAAGACCCCGCGAAAGGCAGGCTTCGGCCTGCTTTTTTGTTGGGCGCGCCGGGCAAGAATCGGCTTGGCAAACCTGTAAAACTTGGGTAGAGACCGCCGTCATACATGCGCGTGCGGCCCGCCTGGCCCGACTCACACTCGTGATTTCTGATCCGGTGCGGATTTATCCGTGGCGCGCAACCCAAGATAACCGTACCGAACAAAGGTCAAGAAACACATGGCTAACTCGCCCCAGGCAAAGAAGCGCGCGCGTCAGAACGAAAAGCGTTTCGCCGTAAACAAAGCGCGCCGTTCGCGCATCCGTACCTATCTGCGCAAAGTCGAAGAAGCAATCGAATCCGGTGACAAAGACGCAGCCACCGCAGCCCTGCGCGCGGCGCAGCCCGAGTTGATGCGCGGCGTCACCAAAGGTGTCTTCCACAAGAACACCGCATCCCGTAAAATGTCGCGCCTGTCAGCGCGCGTCAAAGCACTGGGTTAAACTTGCTGCATGACGTTAGGTCATGTCAGAAAGGCTGAACCAATTTCAAAGGCGTCGCTAAGTGCGGCGCCTTTTTTCCTGTTGCCGGAATGCCGCGCCCTCACGAAACCGAGAGATTCTTTCGGCCAAAGTGCCGAGTCAATATCAGAGTTTCGTTGCCGCGCCCCATGCCATCTTGCTACCACTGATTCAGCGATTCACTCGCTTGGGGGGACAGGCTGTTTCCACGATCGGACTGACGGGCATCAGGATGATTGCGGATCTGGCGTCGTTGACCGGCCTTGGCCGGGCTGCCGATTTGCTACGGACCTTAGGCTTACCGATGGTTCTGGCTCTGTCTAAAAAATGTGTGCGCGACTTTTGACCCGGTTCGCCGGAAGGCTGTTTTTTGCCAGTCTTCTGAACCAGAGCACGGTCGCATGCAGGTGATCAACTCGCCGAACTATCGCGTTCGGCGCACCGTATCCCTATGCGTGGTGGATCCCTAAACCGGGAAACCGGTTCAGTATGAATAAGGCCGACAGGCCAATAAAGAATGGGATGCGTGAGGCGCTGAATGACACAAGAGAAATGGGGACTACTGCGTAACAAGTTGATTAAGGTAATTGGCCGGAACAACTACACGACCTGGATTGAACCTCTGACGTTTGAAGAGTTGCAAGATGGTGTCGCGGTGTTTTCTGCACCGACCAATTTCATGGGCAACTATGTCAGTCAGAATTTTGCCGACCTGATATTGTACGAGCTGAATACCTCGGGAGAGTCTGTTCAGCGTTTGGATTTCCGCGTTGCTGCCAACACCCCGGCGCGCCCGAATCCGGTTGCGAAACCAGTGGCCGAAGAGGCAGCAGCTGAGACTGCCGCCGCGCCTGTAGCACCGCGCTCAGAGGCGGCGCAAGAGGCGTTGGATTCGATGCAAGCCGCGCCGCTTGATCCGCGTTTCACCTTTGACAGTTTCGTGGTGGGCAAGCCCAACGAGCTGGCTCATGCCGCTGCTCGCCGCGTGTCAGAGGGCGGTCCCGTCACATTCAACCCGCTGGTTCTGTATGGGGGCGTTGGTCTGGGTAAGACCCACCTGATGCACGCCATCGCATGGGAGTTGAAAACCAAGCACCCTGAGTTGAATGTTCTTTACCTGTCGGCAGAGCAATTCATGTACCGTTTTGTACAGGCCCTGCGCGAACGCCGGATGATGGATTTCAAACACCTGTTCCGCTCGGTCGATGTGCTGATGGTTGATGACGTGCAGTTCATTGCGGGCAAGGATTCCACTCAGGAAGAGTTCTTTCATACCTTCAATGCGCTGGTGGATCAGAACAAGCAGATCATCATCTCGGCTGACCGCGCCCCGGGTGAGATCAAGGATCTGGAAGACCGCGTGAAATCGCGCCTGCAATGTGGATTGGTTGTTGATCTACACCCGACCGATTACGAACTGCGTCTGGGCATCCTTCAGAACAAGGTTCATCAGCATATCAGCACTTATCCTGATCTGGTGATTGCGGATGGGGTGCTTGAATTCCTGGCGCATCGTATTTCGACCAATGTGCGCGTTCTAGAAGGCGCTCTGACCCGTCTGTTCGCCTTCGCCTCGCTGGTCGGGCGTGAGATCGACATGGAACTGACTCAGGATTGTCTGGCCGACGTGCTGCGCGCCTCGGAACGCAAAATCACGGTCGAAGAGATTCAACGCAAAGTGTCCGACTACTATAACATCCGTTTGTCGGACATCATTGGCCCCAAACGTCTGCGCTCTTACGCGCGCCCGCGTCAGGTGGCGATGTATCTGTGCAAGCAACTGACCAGCCGATCCTTGCCCGAAATCGGGCGCCGGTTTGGAGGGCGCGACCACACCACGGTCATGCATGGTGTGAAGCGGATCGAAGAATTGAGAGTCACCGATGGCCAGATCGCAGAAGACGTTGAAATGCTGCGCCGCGCGCTGGAAGCCTGAGGTCTAAGGCATAACCTGTCAACGATGCCTCGGATGTGATGTCCGGGGCGTTTTCTTGTGCGGTATTATCCACGGTCGCGCTTGAACTGTACCCGGCGGCGCACGCGCCCCTTGACCGAACGGGTTTTCCAACCCAGAAATCCGTAAAAAATCCTTGTGCCTCAGGGTGGAACCGCTAACGTGCCAGTCCCGCCCATTTCGGCACGCAAGTCAGAGGAATTAAGGGTATGAAGATCAGCATCGAACGCGGCACCCTTCTCAAGGCCGTTTCACAGGCCCAATCTGTTGTCGAACGCCGGAATACAATCCCGATACTGGCCAATGTGCTGATCGAGGCCGAAGGGGATCAGGTTCAGTTCCGTGCCACCGATCTGGATATCGAGGTTGTCGACAAAGCCCTCGCTCAGGTCGAGAAGGCTGGTGCGACGACGGTGGCTGCGACAACGCTGCATGAAATTGTGCGCAAACTGCCTGATGGTGCGTTGGTTACTTTGACAGCCGACAGTGCCGCAGGTCGTTTGACGGTTGAGGCCGGGCGGTCGAATTTCTCGCTGGCGACCTTGCCGAAAGAAGATTTTCCGGTGATGGCCTCGTCGGAATACGCGTCAAACTTTACCGCGTCGGCGGCCCTGCTGCGCCGGCTGTTCGATAAATCGAAGTTTGCCATTTCGACAGAAGAGACCCGGTATTATCTGAACGGTGTCTATATGCATGTGGCGGATGGGGCTGAGGGTGGCAAAGTGCTGCGCTGTGTGGCCACCGATGGCCACCGTCTGGCGCGTATTGATGCGGATCTGCCCGATGGCGCTGCGGATTTGCCGGGCGTGATTGTGCCCCGCAAAACGGTGGGCGAGCTGCGCAAGCTGCTGGAAGATGACGAGATGGATATCGCAGTTTCAGTCAGCGAAACCAAAGTCCGATTTGCAACACCCGATATCACTCTGACCTCAAAAGTGATTGATGGCACCTTCCCCGACTACACACGCGTTATTCCGCAAGGGAACACCCGCAAGCTTGAGGTGGACGCAGCCGAATTTGCGCAGGCCGTAGATCGCGTGGCGACAGTCTCGTCCGAGCGGTCACGCGCGGTGAAGCTGCAGCTGGACGGGGACAAACTGATACTGTCGGTCAATGCGCCTGATAGTGGTGCGGCTGAGGAAGAACTGGCCGTTGCTTATGGCGATGAGCGCTTGGAAATCGGATTCAACGCGAAATACCTGCTGGAGATCGCGTCTCAGGTCGATCGTGAAAACGCGGTGTTCATGTTCAATTCGGCGGGCGACCCGACCCTAATGCGCGAAGGCAATGACCAGAGCGCGGTTTATGTTGTCATGCCGATGCGCGTCTGATCGCGCTGGCGCGCAATGCCTCCGGCGGAGGTATTTTTGAACAGAAGAAGGGAGGGGTCATGGGATTGGCCCTGACCGAGCTTACGGTCTCGCATTTTCGGTCTCATAAGTTGGCGCGTTTGTCTTTGGATGGGCGTCCGGTTGCCATCCATGGGCCGAACGGGGCCGGGAAGACCAATATTCTGGAAGCGGTGTCTCTGTTTTCGCCCGGTCGCGGGATGCGGCGGGCCAGTGCGGCGGAGATGACCCGGCGACCCGAGGCCTTGGGCTGGAAACTGTCCGGCCTGCTGAGTGCGCAGGGCGGGCGGTATGAGATCGAGACATGGTCCGAAGGCGGCGCGGCGCGCCAGGTTCGCATTGATGATAAGGCTTCCAGTCAGATTGATCTGGGCAAGCTCGCGCGCGTGGTGTGGTTGATCCCGTCGATGGATCGGCTGTGGATCGAAGGAGCCGAAGGGCGGCGGCGGTTTCTGGACCGCATCGCGCTGAGCTTTGATCCCGCGCATGCCGAGGCGTCGCTGACCTATGAGAAAGCCATGCGTGAGCGGAACCGGCTGCTGAAAGATCAAGTCCGGGATGCCCATTGGTACACGGCTTTGGAAGGTCAGATGGCTGAGACAGGGTATCGGATACATGCGGCGCGTCTTGCCGCATTGGATCATTTGCGTGCGGCGCAGGATCAGGCCGAAACGGCGTTTCCTTCAGCCGACTTGGAATTGATTCAAACGGAAGGCGCGATGCCCGAGACAGCGGATGATCTGCGCGAGGCGCTGGGCGAAAGCCGTTTCCGCGATCTTGCGGCAGGGCGGACTCTGGTCGGGCCGCATCGCTCGGATCTATACGGGGTGTTCGCTGCCAAAGGGGTTCCGGCCAAGGATTGTTCCACGGGTGAGCAGAAAGCGCTGCTGGTGTCCCTGATCCTATCAAACGCACGGGCGCTGGCGGGGATGGTTGGCGCGCCGCCGATTGTGTTACTGGATGAGGTGGCTGCGCATCTGGATGCCGGGCGGCGCTCGGCGCTCTATGATGAGATCTGTGCGCTGGGCGCTCAGGCCTGGATGACGGGCACCGGGCCTGAGCTCTTTGCGGAGTTGGGCGACCGGGCCCAAACGCTGGTTGTTACCGAAGGCGATGAGGGCTCGGTCGTGTCGGCTTAGGCCGGTTCGCTGACTTTGCGTTCCCACAAGAAGCCGCGCATGACCTGATCGACCGGAGTTTTGGCCATGTGGTTGATGTAGTTCGACATGGTTTTCTGCGCCAGACCCAGAACAACATCCAGAACGGCGCGGTGCGAGTAACCTGCGTCAAAGAACGCCTGCAGCTGTTCTTCGGTCGGGTTGCCGCGGGTTTCCATCACCTGCAGGGTGAAAGTCCGCAGGGCCTCCAGCTTGGCAGTCGGCAGCGGGGTTTCGTTGCGCAGAGCATCGGTGATTTCGTCCGAGACCTTCATCATCTTGGCGATGCCGGTATGGGCGGGGACACAGTAGTGGCATTCGTTTTCAACGTTGATGGTCTGCCAAACCACGGTTTTCTCATCATTGTCGAAATCGGTTTGCAGGAAGAGACCGTGCAGAGCCTGATAGCCTTCCAGGTGTTGCGGGCTTTCCGCCATCACCTTGTGCAGACCGGGCAGGCGGCCAAAGGCGGCTTGCGATTTCTCCAACAGCGGTTTGGACCCTTCAGGGGCGGATTCGAGGTCGTGAGACGGGAAGTTGGCCATGTCAAAACTCCTGATTTCTGGCGCGATGAGTCGTATTTAGGGTTTCTTGAGTGATCACTCAAGTATATATTTGAGCAAGCACTCAAGAATTGGTGATCCATTGCCACGCAAACCCGCATATGACCGAGACGCGCTGATCGCGCAGGCACGTGATATCTTCTGGCGTCACGGCTGGGCAGGGACGTCGCTGAAGGACCTTGAGCGCGAGTTGAAGCTGAAGCCGGGCAGTTTCTATGCGGCGTTTGGTTCGAAAGATGCCCTCTATGCGCTGGCGCTGGAGCGCTACGCCCAGGACGGGGTTGCCAGTATGCTGGCCTTGGCTGAGGAGCTGGGGCCGCTCGGGGCACTCAAGGCGCAGCCCTATCGCGTGATTGCAGCCTCTGACCTGCCGACCAAAGCTTGTATGCTGGCCAAGACCTATGCCGAGTTGCAGGCAAAGGATCACGATTTGGCCGGTCAGGCAGGCGCGCACATGATCGCTATGAAATCCTGTTTTGCAGACCTGTTCCGCCGCGCCCAGAAGGCCGGAGAGATAAGCTCAGATCGCGATCCCGAACGCCTTGCTGCGCGCTATCAGTCCGATCTTTTGGGCCTGCGATTGACGGCCGAACGGGACAACGTCAACGCCGCCGAAATTGCCGCTGATATCGCCACAGACCTCGATCGGCTTTGATCGCAGATAATTCGGTTCTCAACCACAAAATCTTGGGGGAGCGCGTGACATTCCCCACCAGAAAACGTATAAGTTACCAAAATAATATAGGTACTAACGGCATGTCCGAAGACGCACAGGCACCCCAGGAATACGGCGCAGATTCCATTAAAGTTCTCAAAGGCTTAGAGGCGGTTCGCAAACGTCCCGGCATGTATATCGGTGACACAGACGATGGCTCGGGTCTGCACCATATGGTGTACGAGGTCGTGGACAACGGAATTGATGAGGCTTTGGCCGGTCATGCCGACCATGTGACTGTGAAAATTCACGCCGATTCCAGCGTCTCGGTCAGTGACAACGGTCGTGGGATTCCGGTGGATATTCACCCCGAAGAGGGCGTCTCGGCGGCCGAGGTCATCATGACCCAGCTGCACGCGGGCGGTAAGTTCGACAGCAACTCATATAAGGTGTCGGGCGGTCTGCACGGTGTGGGCGTTTCGGTTGTGAATGCGCTGTCCGATTGGTTGGAGCTGCGCGTCTGGCGCAACGGCAAGGAACACGTAGCGCGCTTTGAAGGTGGTGAGACGGCGGAGCACCTGAAGGTGGTTCAGGAATGCGGTGACCGCACCGGGACCGAGGTGCGCTTTCTGGCCTCGACCGATACGTTCTCGAACCTCGAATACTCGTTTGAGACGCTGGAGAAGCGCCTGCGTGAGCTGGCCTTCCTGAACTCGGGCGTGCGGATCATCCTGATCGACGAACGCCCTGCCGAACGGCTGGAGACCGAGCTATTCTATGAGGGTGGCGTCAAGGAATTCGTCAAATACCTCGACCGTTCAAAATCCCCGGCGATGCCGGAGCCGATTTACATCAAGGGTGAGCGAGACGATATCGGTGTCGAAATCGCGATGTGGTGGAATGACAGCTATCACGAGACGGTTCTGCCTTTTACCAACAACATCCCTCAGCGGGACGGTGGAACCCACGTGGCCGGTTTCCGAGGCGCTCTGACCCGGACGATCAATAACTATGCGCAATCCAGCGGGATTGCGAAGAAGGAAAAGGTCAGCTTTACCGGCGACGATGCGCGCGAAGGTCTGACCTGTGTGCTGTCGGTCAAAGTGCCCGACCCGAAATTCTCGTCCCAGACCAAAGACAAGCTGGTTTCGTCCGAAGTACGACCTGCGGTTGAGGGCTTGATGAACGAAAAGCTGGCCGAGTGGTTCGAGGAAAACCCGAATGAGGCCAAGGGGATCGTCGGCAAGATCATCGAGGCCGCATTGGCCCGCGAAGCCGCCCGAAAAGCGCGCGAATTGACCCGCCGCAAGACGGCGATGGATGTGAACTATCTGGCCGGGAAGCTGAAAGACTGTTCCGAGAAAGACCCGTCCAAGACCGAAGTCTTCCTCGTCGAGGGTGACTCGGCTGGTGGGTCCGCTCAGACGGGCCGGGACCGTCTGACTCAGGCCGTTCTGCCCCTGCGCGGGAAAATCCTGAACGTCGAACGCGCGCGGTTTGACCGGATGCTGTCGAGCCAAGAGATCGGGAACCTCGTGATGGCGTTGGGCACCGGCATTGGCCGCGATGAGTTCAATATCGAAAAGCTGCGCTACCACAAGATCGTCATTATGACCGATGCGGACGTCGATGGCGCGCATATCCGTACCCTGCTGCTGACTTTCTTCTACCGCCAGATGCCAGAACTGATCGAGGGCGGGTACCTCTACATTGCGCAACCACCGCTCTATAAGGTTTCACGTGGGAAGTCAGAGGTTTACCTGAAAGATCAAGCCGCGCTGGATGATTATCTGATCCATCAGGGGGTCGAGGGTGCTGTTCTGAAACTCGGCTCGGGTGAAGAGATCATCGGCCAGGACCTGACCCGGGTCGTTGACGAAGCCCGTCAGTTGAAACGTGTGCTGGACGCCTTTCCGACCCACTACCCACGTCACATTCTGGAGCAAGCCGCCGTGGCCGGGGCCTTTGTGCCGGGCGCCGTTGATGCCGACCTGCAAGGCGTCGCCGACAAGGTGGCCGCGCGTCTTGACCTGATCGCTCTGGAATACGAACGCGGTTGGCAAGGTCGCATCACACAGGATCACGGCATCCGCCTGGCACGTATCCTACGCGGCGTGGAAGAAGTTCGCACGCTGGATGGCCCCATGCTACGCTCGGGCGAGGCGCGCAAGACCGGCAGTTTCACGCAAAGCCTGCAGGAGATTTATAACACCCCCGCCACGTTAGTCCGCCGCGATCGCAGTCAGGACATCCATGGCCCGCTGGACTTGCTGCGGGCCATTCTGGAAGAGGGCGAAAAGGGTCTATCGCTGCAACGCTATAAGGGTCTGGGAGAGATGAACCCTGATCAGCTGTGGGAAACCACACTGGACCCGGACGCCCGGACGCTGTTGCAGGTGCGTGTGGATGACATGGTCGAAGCGGATGATCTGTTTACTAAGCTGATGGGCGACGTGGTTGAGCCCCGCCGTGAGTTCATCCAGCAGAACGCTTTGAGTGTGGAAAACCTGGATTTCTAAGGCGTCGTGTGGGCAGGATCGGTTTCTGCCCCCTGGCCCGCGTTGATTGAACCCGAAGCGGTGCGCTATCTTAGGTCTTTGTACATATAGGTGGTGGGCTCCAGCGTGGGTTCGAACGGGTTGCGGCAATAGTTCGGGATTTCCCCGGCAATCTGAAAACCTATGCTCTGGTAGAGCAGTTTCGATGGGTCGGTGCTGCGTGTGTCCAGAACCAAGAGGGTACGGCCAAGTTCGCGCGATCGGTCCATGAGCGTGTCCATCAATGCGCGTGCCAACCCGCGCCGTCTGGCGCTCGGGTGAACGAGGAGCTTGGCGACATCGGCACGATGCGGCTGATTTGGCATGTTGGCCGGGATCAGTTGTACCGTACCCAAAATACGGCCAGCATCGTAAGCGACAAACAGGTCCAGCGCGTGTAGGTCCGGCCGCACTCGATTGTGCCAATAGCTGCGCGCGTCTTCCATCGAGAAGGGTAGAACGAATCCGATGCTCGCTCCGGTATGGACACAGGCGTGCAGAATATCGGAAAGGTCATCGACTGCGTCATCGAAATAGTCGTCCGAGAGTCGTGTGATCATATCAGTACCAGAATATAGCGCGCGCCGCGCGCTGCCGTGGTTTCAAATCGCGTCGGGCCAGACAGATGATAGCGCAGGCAATCCCCGCCGCTCAGCTCGTGCGTGATGCCATCCACCGTGAGCGTCATCACTCCGTCCAACACGATCAGATGATGTTCCTGACCTGGTTTTGACGGAGCTTCATAGCGGATCACGGTGTCGCGTGGCAGGTGGCACTCCAGCACTTCGCCACTCAGCCCAGCGGACGGCGGTGAGACGGATCGGCGCGTATAGCCGGTTTCCGGATCGCTCCACTCTGTTTGCCTTTCAAGTGGAACCTTGGGGTCGAAACTGTCTTCGACCATCATCAGCAAGCGCGACATGGGCAGGCCGTAGGCGTTGCATAGACGGCCTAGGTTTTCAGCCGTAGGGCTGACGTCACCCTTTTCCATGCGCGACAGGGTTGCCCGGCTGATGCCGCTGTGTCCGGCCAGTTGATCCAATGACCAGCCACGGCCTTGGCGTAGCTCACTTAGTCGGGTTGCCAGGCGGGTTGAGAGGGAATCCAGCATTGTCCATATAGTAGAAATATTCTCGATAATGAGAATAATTGCAGATATATATAGACATGGCAACGAAAAAAGGGCGCAGAAAAATCTGCGCCCATTGCAATCTACCAGAGATCAGTTGGTTTACTTCCAACCGACTTCGTTAAAGATCTTCTGTGCTTCTGGTACGTTCTTCGCAACGGCAGACAGGTCAACTCCGTCACCCTTGAAGTCACCCAGTTCTGAAACCGAAGCCGAAATGGCAACGCCTTCAACTGCCGGATATTCGTCGTTCCCGGCCGAGAAATACTGCTGCGCCTGATCGCTTGCCAGATACTCAAGGAACATGATGGCGTTTTCCTTGTTCGGAGCGTTTGCCGCAACACCACCACCGGAGAGGTTCATATGCGCGCCATTGCCGTCCTGGTCTGGGAAGACCCAGCCGATCATGTCACGCTCGGCGGATACACCATCCACGTCTTTGCGAATGGCACGGGCGAAGTAGTAGGTGTTGGACATCGCGATGTCACACTCACCTGAAACGATCCCGCGCAGCTGGTCGGTATCCCCGCCCTGCGGATCGCGCGCGAAGTTGGAGACAACGCCTTCGGCCCAGTCTTTTGCGGCATCAGCACCGGCGTGCTCAATGATCGCGGCCAGAATGGTCTGACTGTACACGTTGGTGCCGGAACGGATGCAGACCTGACCCTTGTATTTTGGGTCGGCCAGATCGGCATAGGTTTGCGGCGGTTCGCTGACGTCATTCTTGTCATAGAACAGGATGCGTGCACGCTGCGAGAAGCCGAACCACTGGTTGTCACTGTCTTGCAGGTTCGACGGGATACGCTCTTCTAGAACTGCGCTGTCAATCGATTGCAGAACACCCGCATTCTTGGCACGTTCCAGGCGCGATGTGTCAACAGTCAGCAGGATGTCTGCTGGCGAGTTTGCGCCTTCGGCTTCCATCCGCGCGATCAGTTCGTCGGCCTTGCCTTCGATGCGGTTGATCTTGATGCCTGTCGCTTCTTCGAAGTCTGAATAGAGACGTTCATCGGTGTCGTAGTGGCGCGACGAATAAAGGTTCAGTTCACCGTCTGCAGCGGCGGAGGTGGCAATCAGCGCTGTCGTGGCTGCGGCGATACAGGTCGAGGATTTCAGCATAGTGTCTCCCAACATTGAAATTCTTGGCGGATCATAATCCGACTGAAATTGTCAATTAAACGATTCTGGGTAAGATGCAAGAAAATCCGACTAAAATAGTTGGTCACATGGTCGCGGATTCGACCCTTCAGATTATTAGTTAACCTGTCGGGGATTCTCAGGAGATGGGCACAGACCTTAGAGAGCTGTTTGCGATGCAGTGTCTCGGGTGTAGATTTCAGAAATGACCTACCGCCTGGAGAACGCCACCAAAGAAATGGCTGTGCAGATCGCAATGATCTGGGAAACCGGCTGGCATGACGCGCATGCTGATATCGTGCCTTCCCGCCTTCGTGCACTGCGTACTAAAGATAGTTTTTTCGAGCGCACGATGGAGAACCTTCTGGATACCCGGATTGCTGTCGACGGTTCCAAACTGCTTGGGTTCTGTACGACAAAAGAGGACGAGCTTTATCAGATGTACGTGTCACAGCAGGCGCGGAGTTCAGGTGTCGCTCAAGCGCTTATTAAAGACGCCGAAAGCCGGATCAAGGCTGCCGGTCACAAAATGGCTTGGCTGGCCTGCGCAATGGGCAACGAACGCGCAAGTCGACTCTACGAAAAGTCAGGTTGGACCAAAGCCGGGCGGCAGGTTGTCAGCTTGGACACCTCGGAAGGCGCGTTCCCATTGGAAGTGTGGCGCTTTGAGAAACAGATGGCGACCGGATTGGATGAATAGTTCAGGCAGCAGTTGGCGTCTCAAAACAAAGAAACCGCGCTCAACGGCGCGGTTTCTTCTAAATCTATAAGTGCAGTTCTTAGCCCTGGCGTGCTTTGAACTTGCGCTGCGTCTTGTTGATCACGTAGACGCGGCCTTTGCGACGCACAATCCGGCAATCGCGGTGCCGGTTCTTGAGCGAGCGGAGCGAGTTCTTGACCTTCATGGTCTGTCTCCAATCTGCGGCGCCTTCATCAAAGACGTGGCCAGCGCCTGGGTTACTCGGGGTCCCGGAAACCGGAACAGTGAAACGATGGTGGGCGGTACAAGGATCGAACTTGTGACCCCTTCGATGTCAACGAAGTGCTCTACCGCTGAGCTAACCGCCCACGTTCCCGTCACGATGCCTACCCCATAACGAAATGGGGCGCGGATCACCGCGCCGGTAGCGGGGTCTATAAAAGGAGTCGTTCAGGGGTTCAAGGGGTTTGGTAGAACAAATTTCCGGTCTATGTTGAGCAACAGCAATGGAGGGGCTATGGCGAACGCAGCCTTTATACTGGACATGCCCGAGAACCGTAGTTCGAGTGTGGTGTTTTCGTCGCCTCATAGCGGGCGGGACTATCCGCAGGCGCTGCTGGACCGTTCGGTTCTAAGCCCAAAGGCGATTAGATCGTCTGAGGATGCCTTTGTAGATCAACTGTTTACGCCGGCCTCCGAATTTGGCGCGCCGTTGATCCGCGCCGCTATGCCACGTGCCTATCTGGATCTGAACCGCAGCGCAGAGGAACTTGATCCCGCATTGATCAGCGGCGCGCGCCGCCAGGGGCACAATCCACGCGTCGCGTCGGGACTGGGGGTGATTCCCCGCGTCGTGGCCAATGGTCGGGCCATTTATCGGGGCAAGCTGACCATGGATGAGGCGCGATTGCGCATAGATACCTATTGGCGGCCTTATCACGCGCGGCTGAAATCTCTGTTGGCCGAGTCGCATGAAATGTTCGGGCAGGCTATCCTGATCGATTGTCATTCCATGCCACATGAGGCCATCGCCGGGGCAGCGCAAGGGACTCGGCCCGAGATTGTTCTGGGCGATCGATTTGGCGCGTCTGCTTCTGGCCAGGTCGTTGATCAGATTGAAGCCGCCTTTGCTGCAGTGGGTCTGAACGTGGCGCGTAACGCGCCCTTTGCTGGTGCTTATGTTACTCAGACCTATGGTCGGCCTGGTCGCCAGCAGCATGCCATCCAGATCGAGATTGATCGCGCGCTTTATATGGACGAGGACAAGATCGCCCCCAACACAAACTTTATGGCTTTCAGCAAACTACTGCGTCAGGTCATTGCGGAGATTGCAAGTATCGGCGCACGACCTCAGCGGCTAGCGGCCGAATAGACCTCAGCGCAGGGCGCGGCCCTTGACGATGGCGTCGGTGCCAAAGCGTTCACGAATTTTGTCAGTTGCGCGCTCGGCCTGCGATCGTCGTGTCGCATCGGGGTCCAGCAAATCGCCTGAAATGTCAGCCTGATCTGCTGGGCACAGATCTGAAAGCCCACAACCCAGCAGCCGATAGGGCCCCTCATCCCCGACCTGATCAAACAGACCGCGCGCGGTGCGGTAAATGCGGTCTGCGATCTGGGTTGGATCGCGCAGCGAGACCCGACGGGTTATGATCTTGTGGTTGGCTTTCTTGAGTTTCAGTGTCACGACCCGCCCGGCCAAATCCTTTGCTTTGGCTCGGTCAGACACTTTCAACGCCATGCGCCAGATATGCCCGTCCAGAATATCGATGCTGGCTGTATCTTCAAAAAAAGTGGTTTCGTTACTGATCGATTTCATTGGCTCATGGGCCGATACGCGCCGCTTGTCCTGACCTCGTGCCAGATGCCACAGGCGATACCCCATCGAACCAAACCGGGCCGTCAACGCTTCTTGATCCCAGCGCAACAAATCGGAAAAGCTGCGAATACCAGCGCGTTCCAGCGATTCCTGTGCTGCCGGCCCGATGCCCCAGATCAGACGCACAGGTTTGTCATGCAGAAACTCGGCTGTCTCGGCTTTTCCGATCACTGCAAACCCGCGCGGTTTGTCGAGGTCAGAGGCGACCTTGGCCAGAAATTTATTGTGGCTCAATCCGATAGACCCTGTCAGGCCCAGTTCATCCTTCATGCGTTTGACAAGTCGTGCCAGCATAACCGCGGGTGGCGCGCCATGCAGGCGCTCTGTGCCGGACAGGTCCATGAATGCCTCGTCCAAAGACAAGGGTTCCACAACCGGCGTCAATTCGTCCATCATCTTGCGAATTTCGCGCGATACTTGGACATAGACCGACATACGCGGGCGGATCACCTCCGCGTCGGGACAGAGTTGCAGGGCCTTGAACATCGGCATCGCCGAGCGCACGCCCCGGATACGCGCCACGTAACATGCGGTCGACACCACGCCCCGTTTGCCGCCGCCGATGATGACAGGTTTATCCGCAAGTTCCGGATTGTCGCGCTTTTCGACCGAGGCATAGAAAGCATCGCAATCCATGTGTGCGATAGACAGGCCAAATAACTCCGGATGCGACGTGATACGCGGGCTGCCGCAAGAGGGGCAACGCGTTTCATTATTAACTGTGGTCAGGCAATCTCGGCAAAGACCGGGCATACGTGTCCTCGGGCGTTCCGCGAATGGATCAGGTGTTCTTTATATCACCGATTGAGGGTGATCAAAGGGCTCACAACTCACCTTGATTTTGAAAAGAAGACCCCCCGCGCTTAAGCGGGGGGAGGTAACGAACCTCAGGAAGAAATGGTTCGTTGGGGAGTATTACACCCCTAAGACTCACCGAAATCGCAATATTTAGATAGTTTCTAGCCGTCAGGCCCAAAACTTGCGGTGGGCTGTGTGTATTTTGGACAACAGCGTGAGTTCGGCCGAAGCGCCCAAGAATTGACGTAAGGTCAAGTTAATGAACGGAATTGTGACGCAAAATTGGATTTGATTCCCAAAGGCGCCTAGTGACGTGTCAAAGAATTTAATTCGTTAAGCACAGCTTGTGCGGCAGCTTTTGGGTCGTCTGACTGGTAGATTGGGCGCCCGACAACGATATGATCGGCCCCATCCCCAATTGCGCTGGCCGGTGTGGCAACCCGCTTTTGATCACCCAAGGCAGCCCCTGCAGGTCGCACGCCGGGAGTGACGATGAGGCGGTCTTCGGCCTGCGGCAAGGCGCGGATCAGGGCGGCCTCTTGCGGGCTGGCGATAACACCATCCGCCCCGGCCTCCAATGCCTTGGCCGCGCGTTCGACGACCAGCTCCTGCACGTCACCCTCTTTCAGCAGGCTGGCATCCAGATCATCGCGGTTCAGCGAGGTTAGGATGGTCACAGCCAAAATCTTCAGGTCCTTGCCCGAGGCCCCCTCCTTTGCTGCGCGCACCACATGCGGGTCGCCATGAACAGTCAGGAAGTCTAGATCGAACTGCGCCAGCCCCCGCACTGCGTTTTCGACGGTGTTGCCGATGTCGAACAGCTTCATGTCCAGAAAGACGCGCTTTCCGTGATCCTGTTTCAGCTCATTGGCCAAAGCCAGCCCGCCACCGGTCAGCATACCCAATCCGATCTTATAAAAAGACACGCTGTCGCCCAGCCTTTCGGCCATGGCCAGCCCCTGCAGGGCGTTCGGAACATCAAGGGCTACGATCAGACGATCATCGGACATGGTTGGGCGCTCCTTTTTGGCAAACGTCTGCGTCCTAACGGTTTCGGACGCAGCTGTCTATCTGTGATGCCGGGCGCGCCGGGTTTCATTCTGTGCTAACCTGTCCGGCATAGAACACGCGAATTCAATGTAAGGGACAGAATATGAAGAAACTGGTTTTGCTGAGTGTGCTTGTTGCGCTGGCGGCATGTGATGAAACCCCGCCCGATGCGCCAGAGGTCGGGGCGGCCCCTGCACCCACAAATGAAGACCTTCGCCTGGTGGGTGCATATCGGTCAGAAGATGACTGGTGCCAGTTGACCGGAGAGACCGCGTTTACCATCGATTTCCTTGATCACACGGCAGATCTTGTGTCCTGCCCAACCGGCAGCGCAGCTGCGCAATCGTTGGTGGATGAAACCGGGGCTGTTCAGGTGGCCGAAACCGGCGGGTATACCGTTTATACAATCCAGCGAGAGTAGCGATTTCTGCGGCTCAGCCTCTTGAACCTGCAAAGATATCTCCCAGATTGAATGTGAGGCCCAGACCGACGCGTGCCGCCAAGCGGGCGCATCATACCGGGGCGCTTTTAGAAGGAGAATGCCATGGACTTGAACAAGTTCACCGAGCGGGCACGTGGATTCGTGCAAGCGGCGCAGACTATTGCACTGCGCGAGGGGCACCAGAGGCTGGAGCCCACACACATACTCAAAGCATTGATGGATGACGATCAGGGGCTAGCCAGCAACCTGATCACACGCGCAGGTGGTGCGCCGAACCGCGTGGTCGAGGCGCTGGATGCCGCGATGGGGAAAATCCCGAAGGTCAGCGGCGACGCGAGCCAGATTTACATGGATGGCCAGACCGCCAAGGTTCTGGACGAGGCTGCCAAGATTGCCAACAAGGCGAGTGACAGTTTTGTGCCTGTCGAACGCGTGTTGATGGCGCTCTGCATGGTGAAATCCAAAGCCAAGGACGCTTTGGAGGCCGGGGCAGTATCTGCGCAGAAATTGAACGAAGCCATCAACGACATCCGCAAGGGTCGCACTGCAGACACTGCCTCGGCGGAAGAAGGCTATGACGCGCTCAAGAAATACGCGCGTGACCTGACCGAGGCTGCGGCCGAGGGCAAGATTGACCCGATCATTGGGCGCGATGAGGAAATCCGCCGCTCGATGCAGGTTCTGTCGCGCCGCACCAAGAACAACCCGGTTCTGATCGGTGAGCCCGGCGTCGGTAAAACTGCGATTGCCGAGGGCATGGCTCTGCGCATCATCAATGGCGACGTGCCGGAATCGCTGAAGGACAAGAAGCTGCTTGCGCTCGACATAGGCGCGCTGATCGCCGGTGCGAAGTATCGCGGTGAGTTCGAAGAACGCCTTAAGGCCGTTCTGACCGAAGTCAACGAAGCCGCCGGTGAGATCATCCTGTTCATCGACGAGATGCACACGCTGGTTGGTGCCGGTAAATCCGACGGCGCAATGGACGCCGCCAACCTGATCAAGCCTGCGCTTGCCCGGGGTGAGCTGCATTGTATCGGTGCGACCACGCTGGATGAGTACCGCAAATACGTTGAAAAAGACGCGGCCCTCGCGCGCCGGTTCCAGCCCGTTGTGGTGGCTGAACCGACCGTCGAGGACACGATCAGCATCCTGCGCGGCATCAAGGAAAAGTACGAGCTGCACCACGGCGTGCGGATTTCCGATTCTGCGCTGGTCTCGGCGGCGACCTTGTCGCATCGCTATATCACAGACCGCTTCCTGCCCGATAAAGCCATCGACCTGGTCGATGAGGCGGCGTCGCGTCTGCGGATGGAGGTCGACTCCAAGCCCGAAGAACTCGATCAGCTGGACCGTCAGATCCTGCAGATGCAGATCGAGGAAGAAGCGCTGAAGCTTGAAGACGACGCGGCCTCGAAGGATCGCTTGGAAACCTTGCAAAAGGATCTTGCCGATCTGCAGGAACAATCCGCAGAGATGACGGCTCAATGGCAGGCCGAGCGTGACAAACTGGCAGGCGCGCGTGATCTGAAGGAACAGCTCGACAAAGCGCGCGCTGATCTGGAAATCGCCAAGCGTGAGGGCAATCTGGCAAAAGCGGGTGAGCTGTCCTATGGCGTCATCCCCGAGCTTGAGAAAAAGCTGACCGAGGCCGAAAACGCCGAAAGCAACGCCATGATGGCCGAGGAAACGGTGCGTCCTGAACAAATCGCCAGCGTTGTTGAACGCTGGACCGGTATCCCAACTTCGAAAATGCTGGAAGGGGAGCGCGAGAAACTGCTGCGGATGGAAGACGATCTGCATTCCCGCGTGATTGGTCAGGATGCGGCGGTGACCGCCGTGGCCAACGCCGTGCGTCGTGCGCGTGCGGGCCTGAATGACGAGGGTCGGCCGTTGGGTTCGTTCCTGTTCCTCGGCCCGACCGGTGTGGGTAAGACCGAGCTGACCAAGGCCGTGGCGAATTTCCTGTTCGACGACGACAACGCGATGGTGCGCATCGACATGTCCGAGTTCATGGAGAAACACGCGGTTGCCCGTCTGATCGGTGCCCCTCCGGGCTATGTCGGTTATGACGAAGGCGGTGTGCTGACCGAAGCCGTGCGGCGCAGGCCCTATCAGGTCGTGCTGTTCGATGAGGTCGAAAAGGCACACCCGGATGTGTTTAACGTACTGCTGCAGGTGCTGGACGATGGCGTGCTGACCGATGGTCAGGGGCGCACCGTCGACTTCAAACAGACGCTGATCATCCTGACGTCGAACCTTGGGTCTCAGGCGCTGAGCCAATTGCCAGAAGGGGCCGACAGCGCGCAGGCGCGGCGGGATGTGATGGACGCAGTCCGGGCGCATTTCCGGCCTGAATTCCTGAACCGTCTGGACGAGACCATCATCTTTGACCGGCTCAAGCGGGCCGACATGGATGGCATCGTCGATATCCAGATGGCACGCCTGCAGAAACGTCTGGCCGCCCGCAAGATCGAACTGGCATTGGATGATGGCGCAAAAGAATGGCTGGCCGATGAAGGCTATGACCCAGTCTTTGGAGCGCGTCCCTTGAAGCGTGTCATTCAGCGCGCCTTGCAGAATCCGCTGGCCGAGGCGTTGCTGGCAGGTGAGATCAAGGATGGCGAAACCGTCCCGGTCTCAGCCGGAGCCGATGGTTTGATCATCGGTGATCGGCTGGGCACATCCGAACGGCCCAGACCGGATGATGCAGTGGTGCATTGATCAAACCTAAATCAACAGAAGGACCCGCTGCGTAAGCGGGTCTTTTTTATTGCTCCTAACGCTTTTGAATGCCTGACCTTTAGTGCCCGACTGGGGTTTGAGGTATCGTTGTTAGCCCATCAGGCTTTGATCTGCCGAGGTGCAGGTAAGGTCTGTCCAGCGCGATAGCTTTGTTCCAGTAGCGCTTCGCGACGTTGTTTCGATCCTGTTGATCCATATAGCATTTCCAGCTTACGGGGCGAAAACCCGAAATACCCAAAGGTGCCCTGTGTCCAAAGTGTCTCTATCGCGTTCAGATATCCGGCGTCTTCCATTTCGTCGGATCTTGCCCCCGCAGGTATCAGCAAGACCCCTGATCTGGGCCGTTGTAGCGACTTTTCGCGATCGTCCAATTGATCATAGGCCCAACCCCAAGACCAGACGCGATCAACCCAACCTTTCATCATCGACGGCATCCCCCACCAAAAAAGTGGAAACGCGAGGCAGATGGCATCCGCGCGCGAGATCCGCGCTTGCTCGGATCTAATATCGGCGAGTGGCGCGGATGCATTGTCCCCCTCGATGTCCGCCATGGACCAACGCGGATCGAAGCCCTCGGCATGCAGGTCAGCAAATTCAGTTGTGTGACCGGCTGCATTGGCCCCATCCATGAACATCTGTGCTGCGGCGGCGGTAAATGAGTTGGGGTCTGGATGATCGACGACTGTCAGCACGTGCATGAACGGGACTTTCTGATGAAATTGGTCTTCCGCAGGCACCGTGATTGCTCAAGGTACCTTTAGGTCAAGCACAAAACTGGCTGCTGAGTGGGTCAGCGCAACAAAGGCTCTCCGACAAGGCGAGCCTCTGATGTGGTATTTTTGGTTGTCGCCCTCAAACCAGCGCAAATATCCGCGCGGGCCCTCCCGTGCCGCCTTTGTGTTTTGGCGCGCCGATAACAAGCGTGGCCCCTGCGGCGGGGACGCGGTCAAGGTTGGCCAAGCATTCGATCCCGAACCGGCCCGAAGGCAGCCATGCGTAGTGAGTGGCGAAATCGGCGGACATGCCATGGTCCAGCGACAGTGTATCCACCGCGATTGACCGCGCGCCGGTGTCTTCCATCAGCATCTGTGCAGCCTCAACATGGAAGCCGGGATAGTGCTGTGCCGCGCCATCGAAGTTCCGAAACTCATCCGTCGCCGTTTTGCTGCCCCATCCAGAATGCATGGCGACGCAGGCACCATCCGGAATGTCTCCGTTCGCGGCGATCCAGGCCTTTAGGTCATCCGGTGTAACGCGGGTGTCGGCATCCTCGGCAGCGCGTGTGGCGATATCTACCACGCAGAGGGGCGCTACCAGATCGCTCACCGGGATTTCGTCGACTGATGTGCCATCCGCCGAGAAATGCAGCGGCGCATCTATATGTGTCCCGGTATGTTCACTGATCGTAAGATTGAGCAGATTGAAGCCATTGTCTGCAAAGTTAAACGGCTGTTCGGTCGAGATACCAGGCTCGCCACCCCATGTTGGGAATTCAGGGCTGAGCGTATGGGTCATATCCTCAACCCCGCCATGACCTGCGGCCAATGCTGCCGGCGCGCCAACTCCGGTTGCAGCTGCGGCCACGCCTGTGGCTGCCGTGGCTTTGAAGAAGTTTCGCCGCGACAGCATTTTGTCTTTGACGGCATTCATTACGCAGATGTCACACATATGAAGTCTCCCTGTCAGCATTCTCAGTTGTTCGCCGCAGATCGGACTGCGACTCGCTTACTATACCTAAACCTGACCAACTGACCTGAATCTTATGCAATGGAGGAGCGGGCAAGGGCGAACGTTACAGCGACTTCGCTCAATCGTGACGCCTGTTTCCTTGGCTCTGTGCTATCAGGGCACTACGTCACACATGACGCTGATACAGGACGGAGACCCAAATGGCGCATCGCTGGACCAACACTTTGACACATGCCGATGTCACCCCTCGGGCGGCATTTCTGAACCGGCGGCAACTGATGGCCGGGTTGGCAGGTGTTGGGCTGAGCGCGATGGCACGGCCCGCAGCGGCGCAAGATGCACTTGAGCCCAATACTTGGGAAGAGATCACCAGCTACAACAATTTCTACGAATTCGGGACCCGCAAGGACGATCCGGCCAAGTACGCGCATATGCTGGTGACCAAGCCGTGGAGCATCCAGATTGATGGTCTGGTCGACCGTCCCGGCGAATATGCGTTCCAGGACATTCTGTCCGAAATGACCATTGAGGAACGCATCTACCGCTTCCGCTGTGTCGAGGCCTGGTCAATGGTCATCCCCTGGAATGGGTTCGAGTTGGCGGATTTGTTGAACATGGCAGGTGTGCAGGAGGGCGCGAAATACGTGGCGTTCGAAACCGCCTATCGCCCCGATGAAATGCCAGGCACTCAATTCCCGATATTGGACTGGCCCTACCGCGAGGGTTTGCGCCTGGACGAGGCGATGCATCCGCTGACGATCATGGCGACGGGCATTTATGACCGCCCGATTCCAAACCAGAACGGCGCGCCTTTGCGACTGGTCGTGCCGTGGAAATACGGGTTCAAATCCATCAAATCGATTGTGAAAATCACCCTCACCGAAGATGAACCGCCCACCAGCTGGAACATGTCCGCGCCACGTGAATATGGGTTTTACAGCAACGTGAACCCGAATGTGGATCACCCGCGCTGGTCGCAGGGATCGGAACGTCAGATTGGTGGCGGGCTATTTTCCAAACGCATCCCGACGCTCATGTTCAACGGATATGAGGATGAGGTGGCCAGCCTGTATGAAGGTATGGATCTGAAAGAATTCTACTGATCAGATGCAGGCAATAAATCAGATATTGCGCAAGATTCCCGTCTGGACGATTTATGCGCTTGGGGCGCTTCCGGCCCCCTGGTTTCTGTATCTGGCCCTGACTGGCGGATTGGGGGTCGAGCCGATCAAGGCGCTGGAACATGAGTTGGGCGAACTGGCCCTTCAGCTTCTGATCCTCGGTCTGGCCGTTACGCCTTTGCGTCAACACTTTGGTCTGAACCTGATCAAGTTCCGCCGGGCGATCGGGGTTTTGGCCTTTGCTTACGTCACGCTTCATTTGCTGGTCTGGTTGGTGTTGGACGTTCAACTACCCAGCCAGATTTGGGCCGACATCATCAAGCGCCCCTATATTACGGTCGGCATGGCGGGGTTTCTTCTGTTGCTGCCTTTGGCCATGACGTCAAACAACTGGTCGGTACGCCGATTGGGCCTGCGCTGGCGCAAGTTGCACAAGTTGGTCTATCCGGCAGTCCTATTGGGTGGAGTGCATTATGTCATGCTTGCCAAGGGCTTTCAGCTCGAGCCGCTGCTCTACCTTCTGGTGATTGTCGGCCTTTTGGTTTTGCGATTGCCGATGTCAGGGCTACTGTCTCGTACACGGCAAGCCGATTCCGCCTGAGTTTAACCTGAGTCTGTGGGTAACCCCGTGCATAACGCGTGTTTGGCGTTGATCCCGGTTAGAAAACACTGAGTATTGTGCTTTTGGCTTTGGTTTGAGTTTCATTAAGTCATTGTATTAATTTTATAAAGGTGGCTGCTTCAGTTTTTTGGTGGATTTCTGAATTTTCTGCTTGCGGCTTATGTTTGTTATGCTTAGAACCCCCTTCACCGGCGGCGCTGAGGTTGTTGTTGGGACGCTGGAGACGGCGGAG